>DATDKX010000154.1:0-2677 GCA_036519615.1 Propionibacteriaceae bacterium | reverse complement strand
TTCACAGCACCGTTACGTAAACGTCGCCCAGCGCCCGGCGCGTACGGCGATGATTACAAAGGACCGCACAGCCTGCCCGGGTAGGGTCTTGACAGGAGGTGTGTCATGACCGGATCTATCCACGATCGCGGAGCGTATGAGGACCGCGAATCTTTGATAGCCCAGATTGGTGCGCTCAGAGACGAAATCGATCGGCTCCGGGAACGTGTTTCCTCCCATCCCCATGACATTGCAATGCTTGAGCGGCGGCTGGCTGATGCCCGTTCTGATGCCCGGACCGCCGCTGCCAATAATGAGCGCCTAGCGGCGACGCTGCGGGAAGCGCGAGACCAGATTGTCTCGCTGAAGAGCGAGGTCGACCGGCTGGCGCAACCTCCGGCTACGTTTGCCGTCTTCCTTGCCGGACATGAAGATCACAGTGCGGACATCTACACCTCTGGCCGCAAGATGCGAGTCAGTGTCAGTCCTGATGTCGATCTTCAGGCGATGTCACCCGGCAAGGAGGTGATGGTCAACGAGGCGATGAATGTCGTAAAGGTCCTGGAGTTCGATGAGGTCGGCGAAGTCGTGCTGCTGAAGGAGATGCTGGAGGGCGGCGACCGGGCACTGGTGATCGGGCACGGCGATGAGGAAAGCGTCGTCCGGCTCGCGTACCGGCTTCGTGATCAACACCTGCGATCGGGGGATTCTTTGTTGATCGATCGTCGGGTGCACTTCGCGTACGAGCGGATTCCGAAACTGGATGTCGAAGAGCTGGTCTTGGAAGAGGTACCCGATATCGATTACTCGGTGATCGGCGGTCTCGGCAGCCAGATCGAGGCGATCCGTGATGCCGTCGAGCTGCCGTTCCTGCACAAGGAACTGTTCGCTGAGCATGAGCTCAAGGCGCCCAAGGGCATCCTGCTCTACGGACCCCCCGGTTGTGGCAAGACCTTGATCGCCAAGGCGGTGGCCAACTCGCTGGCCAAGAAAGTGAGCGAGCGAACCGGTGAGGAAGGACGCAGCTTCTTCCTTAATATCAAGGGACCTGAGCTGCTCAACAAGTATGTCGGCGAGACCGAGCGACACATTCGGCTGGTCTTTCAGCGGGCCCGCGACAAGGCGACTGACGGGATGCCGGTGATCGTCTTCTTCGACGAGATGGACTCGCTGTTTAGAACCCGCGGATCGGGTGTGTCCTCTGACGTAGAAAACACAATCGTGCCCCAGCTGTTGAGTGAGATCGACGGCGTGGAAGGTCTGGACAATGTGATCATCATCGGCGCCTCGAACCGTGAGGACATGATCGATCCTGCGATCCTGCGACCCGGACGCCTGGATGTCAAGATCAAGATCGAGCGGCCTGATGCGGAGGCTGCCCGGGAGATCTTCAGTAAGTACCTCACCCCGACGCTGCCGTTGCATCCAGAGGATCTTGCCGAATTCGATCATGATCCGCAGATGTGCGTGCAAGCCATGATCGATCGCACCGTCGGTCGGATGTATGAGGAGTCCGAAGAGAACCAGTTCCTTGAGGTGACCTACGCCGGTGGAGACAAAGAGGTCCTTTACTTCAAGGACTTCAACTCAGGGGCGATGATTCAAAACATCGTCGACCGGGCTAAGAAGATGGCGATCAAGGACTTCTTGGAGACCGGAGTACGTGGCTTGCGGATCGGTCACCTGCTGCAGGCCTGCCTGGATGAGTTTGCCGAGAACGAGGATCTGCCTAACACAACTAACCCGGACGACTGGGCGAAGATCTCTGGCAAGAAGGGCGAACGGATCGTCTTCATTCGGACGCTCATCTCGTCCAAGCAGGGCACTCAACCTGGCCGCTCAATCGACACGGTCTCGAATACGGGTCAGTACCTTTAAGGCCGGTCGAAGGTCGGGGAGCTTGCGTCTCACGAGCGACCGGATTCCCGATAATCGGGCATGCGGCGGCGCTCAGGCGCGCTGACGTTCGTCCCGCTGTCGGGCCAGCTCCTCTACCGCACTCGGAAGTGTCGTCTCGAAGTCGATCAGCTTCGCCCACGTCGGCACGACGACGATCCGGACCATGCCGTCGTAGAGCGAACGCACGTCGGCCTCCCACTCGACTCGTTGCTGGGGCGTCATTGTGTAGGTGCCGTTGATCTCGAGG
Source organism: Propionibacteriaceae bacterium (assembly GCA_036519615.1). Classification (GTDB taxonomy): domain Bacteria; phylum Actinomycetota; class Actinomycetes; order Propionibacteriales; family Propionibacteriaceae; genus Microlunatus. The sequence continues at coordinate 552 of DATDKX010000154.1, read as the reverse complement.
TACTCGTCCGGGATGCCCTCAACGACGTCCAGTTCGGCCCGTCCGCGGATGAGCAGGATGCGGGGCGGGTGCACTTCGGTGTCAATGGTCAGGGCGACCGCCGGTTTGTGTCGCAGAGCCGGGACCTTAGCGGCGTTCTTCGCGGTGCACATGACGATCGCCGACCCATTCCATGTGAACCCGATCGGGATGGACCGCGGAGTGCCGTCCTTGGCGACGTAGGCCAGGCGGGCTATGTCGCGGGCCAGAAGCTCCTGGCTGATCGGTCGGTTCAAGACGTCGGTGATCTCGCTCGGCTGCATGGTGAGCCGCCCTTTCAACGTTGTGGGCCCTCACGGAACGCTATGTGGCGTTCTCCGGGGTGCATCAACCTCGGGTTTGTCTGCCGTCTCGGCTGAGGTCTTGGCGCGGGCGTGCTGGATAAGCCGTAGCCCGGCCCGCCAGCCGATGAGGAAGAGGGCCAATACGCAGCTCGCGACGACGATGAAGGACACCTGGACGCCGGCGCCGCTGAGCATCCTCAGGACCATCCCGCCAATGACGGTGCCCAAC
>DATDKX010000153.1:0-5360 GCA_036519615.1 Propionibacteriaceae bacterium | reverse complement strand
CTGGGCCTTTGACGACGTCAACGGTGCCGAGCAAGCGGCTCAGAGGCTACAGGGGCTGCAAGCCCAGGAGTTGATCAGGATCGAGGACGCCGCTGTTGTCTCCTGGGAACAGGGAAAGAAGAAGCCGAAGACCCGACAGCTGAGCAACATGACGGCAGCCGGCGCGCTCGGTGGCACGTTCTGGGGCATGCTCTTCGGGTTGATCTTCTTCGTGCCGCTGCTGGGAGCCGCCATTGGCGCCGGCATTGGTGCTCTGGCCGGCTCTATGACCGATGTCGGGATCAGTGACGACTTCATCAATAGCGTGAAACAGCGGGTCACGCCCGGCACCTCAGCGCTCTTCTTGCTGAGCTCTGATGCGGTAGTCGATCGGATCAAGGACACCTTTAAGGACACCCATGCGGAGCTGATCGCCAGCAACCTTTCCGCCGACCAAGAGGCCAAGCTGCGCGAGGTCTTCTCCGAGGAGTGATCTCAGTCGCCGACACGCTCTCAGCATGAACGAAGGGGGCGCTGGCGACGCTGTAGAAGGCTACGAAGCTGAAGCCTCGCCTTTCCAGCGCCCGGCCCGCCGGCCGCTCCTGCAGCGCTTGGCCCCCGTAACCGAACATGTGCCGGGTTATCGTGGCGGAACTCTGCGACGGGACCTGCTAGCGGGCGTCACTGTCGCCGCCCTGGCATTGCCGGCGTCCCTGGCGTACGCCGAGATTGCTGGCCTGTCCCCTGTCGTAGGCCTCTACGCGCTGCTACTGCCAGCCGTTGCCTACGCCCTCTTCGGCTCGTCCCGCCAGTTGATCGTTGGACCCGACGGATCTATTGCCGCTCTGGTCGGCACAGCAGTGATTCCGCTGGCCGCCGATTCGGACCAGCGCGCACCCTTGGCCGCCCTGCTGGCGCTACTCGTGGGGTGCGTGTTTCTGGGAGCTCGGCTCGCCCGGTTGGGCTGGATCGCGAACTACTTCTCGCGACCCGTGCTGATCGGCTACGTACACGGGGTGGCCGTGGTCTTGATCATCGGTCAGCTCGGCAAACTGCTCGGCCTAAGCATCAACGCCCAGAATCCGCTCGGCAAGCTGGTCGAGGACATCAAAGAGATCACCGATCTCAGCTGGATCACTCTTGCTGTGGGGTTGGCAAGCCTGGCCGCCCAACTACTTCTGGGTTGGCTGCTCCCCAAGCTCCCGGGTCCACTCATTGTGGTCGTACTGGCCATTGTGATATCGGCCGTTATTGGGCTGGCCGGCAGAGGCGTGGCAGTGGTGGGGCAGATTCCTGCAGGCTTGCCCAGCCTCGAAGTCCCTGATGTACGGCTGAGAGACGTTCTCACACTCCTGCCCGCTGCCGTTGGCATCTTCTTCGTCGCTTTCGCTAGCGAGATCCTCACCGCCCGGTCCGTCGCCGGGCGCCAGGGCCAGCACGTGCATGCGAACACGGAATTGACTGCCTTGGGCGCGGCGAACTTGGCCGCCGGGATCAGCCAGGGGTTTCCCATCGGCGCCAGCGGCTCTCGTACCTCCGTCAATGCTCAGATGGGCGCCCGCATCCAGATCTCAGGAGTGCTCGCTGCGGCCGTTATCGCACTGATTCTGCTGCTCCTTACAGCGCCGATGCAGTACCTGCCCGAGGCGACCCTCGGCGCTGTCATCGTGGCCGCAGCCATTGGAATGATCGATTCCGCGTCGTGGCGAGGTCTGGCTCGCATCAGCAGGGTGGAAGTGGCGATTGCTGTCACAACCATGGTGGGAGTGATCACCGTGGGCGTGCTTCAGGCTTTGCTGCTGGCCGTCGCTCTCTCGGTAGTGGACGCGGTCCGCCGCAGCGCCACTCCGCACGATGCGGTACTCGGGTGGGTTGAGCGGCTCGATCGCTATGCCGACGTGCGGCTCCACCCGACGGCGAAGGTCGTACCTGGGGTGTTGGTCTACCGGCTCGATGATCGGCTGTTCTTCGCGAACGCCAATTATGTCAAGGGGCGGATACGCGAGGCTGTGGCGGGCGCATCCGCGCCCATACATTGGCTGGTGTTCGACGCTGAGGCGCTCAACCATGTCGATGCGACCGGCGTACGTATGCTCACCGAGCTGATCAAATCGCTCCGTAAGGAATCCATCACATTCGTCTTCGCCCGTCTCCATGGGCCCATGATCGATCACCTCGATGAGGCCGGCGTCCTCGATCTGGTCGGCGAAGAGCACGCCTACCCGACAGTGCATGCCGCGGTGCAGGCCGCAGCGGCGCACGAATGACCTCGCTCACAGAGGGTGCCGCCACTCGGCGGTGCTTTGGTCGCGACCCCGCTCGTACGCGGATAGGGCATCGTCGATAGTTGGGTCGATTTCAAGCATTGGCGCATCGCCAGTCTGCCGCAGCGTGTCCCAAGCCTGGCCGATGTCACGCGCGTAGCACCCAACCCGGCAAGCTCGCGGTTAGCGTTCACGTCATAGCCAGCCTTGGCGGCGTACGTCTTGGCGGCCCCGAGTCCTTCGGCGAAGCCGATCAATAGCACTCCGATCGCCGGGCCGAACCATGATAGATAGTCCTGCCATCCGACGCCATTCGCGACAACGGTGATCTGATCAGGCTCGCGCAGCAGTCGAACGCTCAGCATCACCCGAGCGGGGTGAATCAGGTGATGACAGCCTCTGGTTTTTGTCGCCGTCGCAGTTTGACCGGAAAGATGAGCACGAAGGCGACGACGAGATAGCCGATCACGGCAACCAGGGGTGTGAACAATCCGACAATGATCAACACGATGTAGAGCGCGAGGCTGGGCCTCAGCCGAGCGGTCAATAGCTTGATCTCCTCATCGCCGGTATCGGGATGTACGAGGTCCGCGCGCACCGCCTGTAGCCACAACAACGACAGCAACACCACCGCCCCAAGCAGCGCAACGCCGTAAATGGTGGCAGCCACCTTCTCGTCTTCACGCGATCCCAGGTTCTCGGAGAGCAATTTGGTGGGAAACGGCAGGAATGACACCAGCAGCAGCAGTGCGAGATTCAGCCTGAGAAATGAGTGTGTTGGCGCTGTGCATGTAGTGCGTAATTGTGTTGTGGCCTAGCCAGATCGCTCCGATCGTGGCGAAGCTGACGATGTAGGCGAGGTAAGAAGGCCACTGGCTCAGCACACCCCTGAGCAGATGTCCCTCGAAACCGGGCGGGATCGCAATCTCCAGTACCAACAAAGTGATGGCAATGGCAAACACCCCGTCGCTAAAGGCCTCCATCCTTGCAACGCGTAGGACCATCTCGTCATCTCGATCAGCCATGTCCTGATCATTCCCTCGGGCGTCGTACGACGGTTCACCCGCGTGGGGTGATGCACCAACCCCCGACTTGTCAGAAGCTGAGGACCAACACATCAAGCTGCGAGCGTCGGGAATCGCGCGCCGCCGCCGCATGGAGGAGTAGGGAGCAGAGGCGTACTTTCCTCTGCGACCAACGACGACGGCGCCGGATGCCAAGCGGGACGGGCGAGCAGCTGCAAAATCAAAGGGAGACGGAGATGACGGTCGACACGTTCGTGGTGTACGTCGGTGTATACCCCGGCGTCGAGGATGCGGAGGCGGATTATCAGCTCATCAAGGACCTGCACGTAAAGGCGGGCATGCTCGACGCGTACGACGCGGCGGTGATCGAAAAGCGAGCCGACGGCAAAGTGCGAATCACCAAGAAGCACGAGACGCCTACCCGAGTTGGCGGAGTGCTCGGCGGCGGTGTTGGGCTGGCTACCGGGTTGGTGCTTGCGCTATTTCCGTTCGCCGCAATCGGCGGAGGGCTGCTCGCGGCCACGACCGCAGGTGGCGCGATCTTGGGCGCCGTGAGTGGACATGCGGCCGCAGGGATGAGTCGCAGCGACCTCAAGGAGCTCGGAGAGTATCTCGATGAGGGTCAGGCTGGGCTTGTGGTCGTCGGCGTATCGGAGATGGAAGACAACATCAAACAATCGATGACGAACGCCGAGAAGGTGGAAAGCCGGGAAATCAGGGCCGACACCGCGGCGATCGAAGAAGATGCCAAGGCCGCAGGCGCCGAACAGTCTGCCGCCCAGGAGGCTGACACCGAAGACTGACTGCTCGATAGCTGAGCTCGGGCGCGACCGCGTGATTGAGGCCTTCTTCTGGGGAGCGATCGGCGCGGCCGCATTGCTGATCGGCGCCTTGATCGCCTATTTCCTCAACCCGAGCCGGCAGGTCATTGCGATCGTCATGGCGATCGGTACCGGCCTATTGATCGGATCGGTTTCCTTCGAGCTTGTCGACGACGCTCTGGAGAACCAAGCCGTCGCCGGGGTCGCGGCCATGGTTCTGCTGGGCGCATTGGTCTTCACAGCTGGCAACTGGCTGCTTGATCGCTATGGCGGCGCGACGCGCAAAGATCCCACTGGAGCCCAGTCGGATGCTTCGCCCTTGGCGATTGTCCTGGGATCGGTATTGGACGGCATTCCGGAGTCATTCGTACTGGGTCTCACCGTTCTCCAGGGCGGTGTCAGTCTGGCACTCCTGGTTGGCATCGCGCTCTCCAACCTCCCGGAGGGCATGTCGTCCTCCAGCGGCTTGAAACGTGCTGGTTGGAGCCGCCGCCGGGTCGTTCTCATGTGGCTAGCAGTTATCGGTGTTTCCGCAATCTCCGCCGCCGCGGGCTATGCCGTGCTGGGTCCGGCTGGTGCGCGGACTGGCGCACTGATCGAGGCATTTGCGGCCGGGGCACTGCTGGCGATGCTCGCCGACACGCTGCTGCCGGAGGCGTACAAGGTGGAAAAGGTCTTCACCGGACCGCTCGTGGTGATCGGCTTTGCGATCTCCCTCGGGCTATCGGCTGCCTGAGTTTGTTGCCCGGGTGGGCAGCAGCGCCTCGCGCAGGTCATCGACCGTCTCCGCCACCACGTCCGGCGCCATCGCCTCCAATGCCTCGCGCACCCCAGCTCCCCAGGTGACCGCGACCGCTGCCATCCCGGCGTTGCGTGCGGCCTGGACGTCGACGATCGCGTCGCCGACGTAGACGGCCTGGTCCGGTGTCGCGCCCAAGCGGTTCACGGCGAGGAGCAACGGCTCTGGGTCCGGCTTGTGCAGGACGGTGTCCTCCATCGTCACTAGAACGTCGAGGTGCGAGGACAGCCCCGTCAGGTCTGCCGCCATCTCGGCCGATGCTCGCCGCTTCGAGGTGGCGGCCGCCACGGCGACGCCCGAACCGCTGAGGTCGCGCAGCAGACGGTCAATTCCGGCATACCGACGGATGAGCCGCTCGGTGTTGGCGTGGTTCCACTCCAGGTACGTCTCGTAGAGCCGCTCAGCATCCTGAGGCGACGCCTCGCGGAAAGCTCGGATGAGCGGCTGGCCGATCCAGGCCCGGATCCGCGCC
>DATDKX010000152.1:0-2470 GCA_036519615.1 Propionibacteriaceae bacterium | reverse complement strand
TTTGTTTACGACGCGTATTCGCACCTAAATCTGAGCCCGAGTCCGTAGCTTATTCTCCCATGTTATGCTCTTTACAGTGAGTGAAGCGCAAAAGCAAAACCAAAACAAAAATATCTTTTCACCGTTACTACTCTTTGCAATCAGTGCCAGGTCCTCGTCGATGTGGCTTAACCTGAGTTCGTCTGTTTCGGCTTTTTTATTCTGGGGCGTGCCGGCAATATACTTGACGATGCGCCTCAAGGGTTGGAATTTTGACAGATCTTACTCCTTTCAATATTTATCGCCGCCACTATCGGGCCTATCCCCGACTGCTTGGCTCTCGTGAATAATGCATGGGCTTTCCCGCATCCGGTCTTTTATTTTTCACGTCCGTGGTTTGAAGTGCTCGCCGATTGGCGGCGTTGCGATCGATCACTCAGTAGACGTCTTCGGCAGTTGCTTACGCACGAGGGCTGACCAAAATCCGGAGGCCGGTACTGATCGACAGGGTTGTTGCGCAACAGCGTTCTCGTCGACATGGCTGGTATGGAAGCGATGGCCCTCATGCGAACACTTCGAGCACCGTCGCGGCGCCGGTGTTGGCAATCCACCGTCCGTAGTACCTGACTTGTGCCATTTCCACGGATTTCGCCGTTGAAGTGGTGCCTGGCTAGGGGTTTTGATCGGCGAGGTGTGCACTAATCCGTGGTTCTCTAGCCTGTGGCTGTGGCGTTTGTCCGGACGGTGAAGACGGCGAGTAACGCGACCGCCGTGCAGATCGTGTACTCCAATCGGCGCGGGTCCCGCGACATCGAGCACATCGGGTCGGCGCACTCGCCGCAGGAAGTGGAGGCGCTAAAGGCGGTCGCCCGGCAGCGGCTGCACGCGAACCAGGACAGTTTCGACTTCGGTGACGGCCGGCCTGAGGGTGAGGCGCTGCCGATCACCTCGACTCGGTCCCGGCATCTGTGGGATGCGTTGTGCCTGGCCTACACCGGGCTCGGGTTCGACACCGCATGCGGCCACGACGAGGTGTTCCAGGCTTTGGTGCTGGCTCGGGTGATCGAGCCGGTCAGCAAGCTGGACACAATCCGGGTGCTGGACGAGATCGGGATCGCCGCGCCCAGCTATCGCACGATCGTGCGGCGGCTGCCCGGTTACGCCAGCGATGAGTGGCGGCAGCGGCTCGCGCAGGCATGCGCGGCGCACGTGGGGCTGGGGCCGGCCACCTTGGTGATCTACGACGTGACAACGCTGTACTTCGAGACCGACGACGGCGACGGGTTCCGTGAGCCCGGGTTCTCCAAGGAGCGGCGGCTGGAGCCGCAGATCACCGTCGGCTTGTTGACCGATGCGCGCGGGTTCCCGCTCCAGGTGCATGCGTTCGAAGGCAACACCGCCGAGACCAAGACCATCCTGCCGGTGCTGGAGGCGTTCATGGCCGCTTACCGGCTGCCCGAAGTGACTGTGGTTGCTGATGCCGGCATGCTGTCGGAGGCGAACCTGGCCGCGATCGAGGATGCCGGGCTGCGGTTCATCGTCGGAGCCCGGATCCCTGAGGTGCCCTACCAGATCGCCGAATGGCGCCGGCGCCACCCCGACCAGCCGATCAGTGACGGGCAGATCTTCACCCAGCCGTCGATCATGGGAGGCAAAGCGGATCCGCGGCGGCGGATGATCTTCTACCAGTACCAGGCCGACCGGGCCCGCCGCACCCTGAAGGGGATCGACCAGCAGATCGTCAAAGCGGAGAAGGCGGTCGCCGGGCAGACGCCGGTGAAGCGGAACCGGTTCGTCCAGCTCACCAGCGCCACCAAGACCATCAACCGTGACCTCGAGGCTAAAGCCCGTGCCCTGGCCGGGTTGAAGGGCTATGTCACGAACCTGGAGGCGCCGACTCCGGAGTTCGTGATGGGCGCCTATCACCAGCTGTGGCAGATCGAGAAGAGCTTCCGGATGTCCAAGACCGACCTACGTGCACGGCCGATCTACCACCACAAACGCGACTCGATCGAAGCCCACCTCACCGTCGTCATGGCGGCCCTCGCCGTCAGCCGGATGGTCGAACGATCCACCACGTGGAGCATCGCCCGGTTCGTGAAGACCCTGCGCCGCTACCACACCGTCACCATCCAGGCTGGCGACCAGACCATCACCGCCGCCGACCCTTTGACCGGCGACGCACAGCAAGCGCTCGCCCGCCTGCGCGATGCCGCCGCAGGACACTAATTGGCACAAGTCAGGTCAAAAGCGGTTTTTCCCTTTGGTGCATCCATCGGCGGGCGCCTTCATCGGGCGTCACCTTCGATACTTCCTCTGCTTCGCAGAACCGGCTGCTTAACTGACCGGCGCTAATCCCACTGGACGCTGACGGCGAAGGGTTCTTCAGGCCTATGCCTGGCGCTCGAATTGGTCTAAACTCACCCTCGTTTCGCTTGTGACGAGCTGAAGCATATCGAGCGGGGAAACAACCGTTCTTGAAAAGAGCCCC
>DATDKX010000151.1:0-10710 GCA_036519615.1 Propionibacteriaceae bacterium | reverse complement strand
GGCTCGGCCAGCGGGCCAGTCGCCGAGAGTTCATCATCGGGACCAACAAGCGGCGGCTCCGCAAGGTCGGCGTACGGTTCCGGCCGCGACTGGTCGAGGCTGACGGACGAACAGTCCGCTTCGCTGACGGCAGCACGCTAGCCGCCGTCGGAGTGGTGGTCTGGGCGACCGGCTACCGTTCCGACTACGCCTGGATCCATATCCCAGGGGCGGTCGAGAACGGACGGGTGGTACACCGCCGCGGCGTGACCGAGGTCCCCGGCCTATACTTCCTCGGTTTGTCCTGGCAGCACACCCGCGGCTCTGCCCTGCTCGGCTTCGTCAATCACGATGCCGCATATCTCGCCGACCAGATCGCCGCCCACTATCGCGCCCCAGCCAAGGCCGGCGTCGCCGGGCTCCAAGCTCGGGGAGCAGGCAGTGGTTCATGATCGACCGCAACACGCTTCGCCTCTCCGCAGTGCTGCTTGTAGTCGGCTTCAGCCTTTATGTGGTGGTGGGACTCCTCCATCCCGGCGGGCCTGCCAACAACCACAGAGCGGTGTTTGCGCCAGCAGCGCGAGCTGGACCGCTGTGCATCTCGGCCAATTCGTTGGCATGGCCGTGATCATCGCCGGACTTCTCGTCCTCTACTTCGCTCTTGACCTCCGCGCTGGAGGTGCGGCCTGGGTAGCACGATTGGGAGCTGTATCTGCTGCTGTGGCGCTTGGGCTCTACGGCGTTCTGCAGGCGGTGGACGGGGTCGCTCTCAAGCAGGCTGTTGATGCTTGGGCGAGAGCGCCGGACGCGGAGCAGGTGGCCCGCTTCGCCAGCGCGGAGACGATTCGGTGGCTGGAGTGGGGCACCAGGAGCTATCAGTGCTTCATGTTGGGTCTCACCTTGATCCTGCTCGGCGGCGCAGTGGCCTTGTCGGCGAGGCTGCCGAGAGCCCTTGGGTACCTGATGGGCCTGTCTGGTCTCGCCTACATCGTGCAGGGCTGGGTGCTCGGTTCCGAGGGCTTCTCGGGAACCGACACGTTTGCAATCCTGGCCGGCTATGTCCTCATCCTGGCGTGGATCATCTGGCTTGTTGTGGTCGCCTGGCGGACGAAGGAATCGTTGAAAGCGCCCACTCCGTAAGCCGTAAGCAGTCGACCCGCCGCCCGATTCGATCGGTGGTGTTGGTGGACCGCCTCGTGGCCCGTTCCGCGGGATGATTGAGAGGATCCAGGTCAACGCGTTCGAGGGCAACACCGCGGAGATCCTAGCCGCCAAGCTGCCAGCAAGATGGCGTCCAGGGACTAGGGTGGCGTTGGTTGGCCAACCGGTCAGACACCCGACCTTCGTGCGGGCAGCATCCCATCCGCGCCGCATTGGGAGCAACCTTCCCATTCGCTTCGCATAGCCCTTCGTCGGTACCCTCAGCTGATTCGGCAGTGATCTCGCCATTCTCGGCCGCCAGCTTCCAGCGGTAGTCACGGGATTCAGCTAGACGATGATCTTCACTGGCCTGCGGACCACTGCGAGTCGTCGGCGCGCACAAGTTCGGTCTCTTCTTGCTCCAGTCGCTGCCCAGTTCTTGGCGATCGCCTGTGACAAGCCTTACCCGGTAGACCCAACCGTGAGCGGCAGATTGTCTGGTTTGGTCAGCCAAGCCACCAGGCGCCGTGGTAATTCAGGACTGTACAGGAGCGCGACACCGCATAGCAGCGCCGCGACTCCGAGCAGCAGGAACGCGCCCGCCACCAGCGTCCCTCCGGCCAGCAACGCCGCAACACCGCTCAGCGAGGCCGCGATCCCCAGCAACAGGAACGGGGCCCCTATTAGCGTCCATCTGTCCTGCAAGGCCGCGACACCACCCAACAGGAACGCGACGCCGAACAGCAGGAACGCGACTCCCATCAGCGTCCATCCGGCCAGGAAAACCGCAATACCGCTCAGCGGGGCTATCACCGCGCCCACCAGGAACGGGACCCCAAGCAGAGTCGATCTGTCCAGCAGAAACGCGACCCCGACCAGCAGGGCCGTGACGGGCGCCAGCAGCAGCGCCACCCCCACCAAGGTCCATCCGTCCAGCAAGGCCGCAACACCACCCAGCAGGGCGGCGACCCCGAAAAGCAGAAATGGAACGCCCACCAGCGGCCATCTGTCCAGCAGGAAGGCGACCCCGAGCAGCAGAGCGCCGACCCCGAGCAGCAGGAACGCGACCCTAACCAGCAAGCCCGCAACCATGTTCAACGTCCATGCATCCGGCGGGTGCGCGATCCCGAGCAGCAAAAACGCCGAACCCACAAGCAAACAGGCTGTCCCGATGGCGACATGGTCAAGGTGCGCATGACTTCGGAGGGTCGACCAGATGAGCATCACTCCGGTCTCCCAGAGGTAGGCCAGGGACAAGATCATCACGGCAAGGGGCCATCCAGTCACCGCTGCCCACACCGTGACCGCGAGATAGCCGGTCAGTGCGAACAAGGCCATGGCCCGAGCCCGCGTTGTGCCATAACGCTCTGGTCGCAGAAGACCCGCACTAGGCACAGCCACCAGCAGCGCCGCGACAAAGACAGCCGGCGGAAGCCAAGCCCACTTCTGCGTCGCCACGAAACTGCTGAGCAGGTTGACTCCTACTGCAATCAGCAGGACCTCAATGAAGCACTTGATCAAACGATCTGGATCGCGGGCCGGCACACCCCCAAAATTCCGATTAACCACACTGCAAAGTTTCGAGCAAACCGACACATCGCTATGCAACCTCCTGCGGCGCGTCACGGATCCGACGGCCGATGCGCGGTGCCGCCACGACATCCGCACCGGATGCTCCGGAGCAGGACCTAGGCCGATGATCATGGACCTCACAACGGAGTGCTCCAGTCGTGACATGATCAAGGAGCTCAGGGTTCTTACCGACTCGGGATACTAGGGCGTCGTGATGATCCGCAAGCAACGCGTCTCACTTCCAGCCACGGTGTGACACACACCAATCCGTGGGCGTTAACGGCAAGGCCCAGCAGAGCCGAGCAGATAACCTAGGGGTGTGGGCGCGAGGCAGACGGCTGACCTGGCCGAGTTGAAGGACTGGGTAGAAGGACTCCGCGCGGCAGCAGACAAAGCACGCGACGCAGGCAACGTCACGCTAGCCGAAGCCCTGGACATTACCCGCTTCGAGGTGTATGAGTCCTACCTTGACGAGGAGTACACCTACAACAGAGCCAAGCGGTTGATGATCAAAAGTTAAGCATTTGTGGAACCGTCGGTGTGGGTCTGGTCGGCGCAGTGGGGACGCCCTCAACTACTCATTTTCCCGGCGATCTACGGGGTGAACCCCGAGTTCGAACCAAGAGGCAAAAGGCAGAAATCTCCGCACCGACGCTCGTTGTCTCCGTAGTGGTGCCTCCCGCTCGGCGGCCAGTGTGCAAACCCCCGACCCACCCGGGGATTCAGGTGCGGCCGGCGGGGATTTGTTGTCTTCCGTGGTCCAAAGCTGGGAACGGAGGGGTTTCTGACAACACAACGGGGGTCGATCAGTGTCGGGTTAATTGGGCAAACGGTCGGATTGTTCGCTTCCACGAACATCGATGATGATCTTGATCGTCAGACTGCCGATCACCACGAGCACAAGGTTCACGAGTGATAGGTACCTAGGCGTGTGCCAAGCGCTGCGACCCAGCCGAACAAAGTGACGATCGCCATCAGAAATGAGGCGTTGCCCCAAGGCAAGATCAGGAAACAATGAAAAGCGCACCAGCCGCGAGAGAAACGACCGTGATTGGTCGCCAGCTAGGGTCGCGCCAGCACCACCAAGGCCATCGTCAGGGGCGCGAGCACCCCGGTCGCAATGATCAACAGGAACGCGATCCCGTGGACCCAGCCGTTCCAGGTTGCGGGACTCCCGCCACTCAGCATCGGTACATCAACCCGAAACGCGGCCAAGATCAGCGCCACCCCCGAAGGGCGAGCAACATGACCGCGAAACCAGTCGCCCGCCTCTGCGGCAGTTGATCGCGTATCGCGACGGCGAGGACGACGATCAGCAGGCCAGTGATAACGAAGGTCGCAATCTGCGCCCACCCGTACGGCCCACGTGCCAGCGAGCTCGGCCACGGAACTTGCTCGCCGCCGACGAATTCCGAGCCAAGTTGATCAAGGTAAGCACGGCTGGCCCAGGTGTTCAACCCGACCGAAATTAAGAAGAACGGTCCAGCTAAAAGGCCGGCAAGCACTCCTGCACGGTGTAGCGTCGCACTCTTCACAGCAGCGCCCGCGGTGCTGCCTGCCACTGCCCAAAGCTATGGCGATGCCCGAGACATCGTCAACGGCGCTGCGCAAATTCGCAGCGACGCTACATGCTCGTCGAGATGTGGCAACAGTTCTTGGATGCGCTCCATGCTGGCCAAGCATTCCGAAGGGTGTGCCGCGAGCTGGACCTGACTTTTAAGGGCGCTGATACGTAGCACAGAGTGCACGGACTTGGGAGCCTGGCGTTTCCGGGCAGCTCACCTGCTAGGAACGGAAGACTTTCAGCTGCGCCCAAACCGGCTCCGCGTTACTCCCGCGGCTTGCCAGCTCTCTTTTGAGTATTTCCAACGCCGTCAGGCCGGGGGTGGCAGGATGCCTAGGCAATGAGTCGCTGGTCCGGGGCGAGGAGGCTCATTTGATGGAACGGCTGTGGATTCGAGAGGTCCGACGCGCCGGCAGGCGTGCAAGTGCTCCCTTCGCTCGGCAGGTTGCTTTGGGTTGCGGCGCGGCCGCCGTCGGAACGATGGTCGCCTCCCTTCTGCCCCTGCAGTGGGATGGCGCTGTCGCGCAAGCCGTATGGACCGCTCTGTGGGCAGTAGCTGGATACGTCGCCATCTGGACTGGGCTCTTCATCTATCACCTGTGGAGGTATCGATCCAGCGGATTTCATGATCACGACTGGCTTGCACGACACGATGACTCTGATGCTGGCGGTGCTCTTTTCCTCGAGCTCGTTCGCAGGTCAGGCGCTAGCCTGAATCCCGGAGTTGACCTGGAGCTATGCGTAAAGAGTCATAGCAGCTGGCAGGTCGTCGATGACGACGAAGTGGTGTTGATGCCGGACAAGGTGATTCGTTGCCGCTTCGATCTCAACCACGAGGTGTTTCCGAGTGCCTTCTATGACGTCCGTTGGTTCGGGGCCGACGACCGAGGCAAGCTGATTGAGATCACCCGCGAGCGGTTCCAATTGCGGAATCACGCCATCGGCCGTCGGACAGGATCTGTATCGCGGGTCGATCGAAAGTTGGCTCCCAAAGCGCTGCCCATCGGCGAGGACGAGATCAAGCCGCGGAGGTTGTCTGCCGAAGCGGTGGCCAGCGGAGACGAGATCAGTCCACGGAGAGCAGTAGAGGCCCCTAGCGTTCGGCGGTGAGCTACCGCCCCGTTTACACAGGGTTACCTCGAAACGCCGCCCCAAAGGTCGCCCACCGTTAGGACTGCGGGGCCGCATCGTTGAATGCATCGAGCACCGCCTGGAACTGCACCTGCGCCACCTTGGCGAACATCCGGACCTACTCGACGTAGCGCACCGAAGGGTCCTCGCTGCCGGCGCGTTCGGTGGCCATGGCTCGGCCGACAGCCCCCTTGCGGCTACCTTGGCCTGCTCCATGATGTCGCGCTGCCGGGAGCATGCCGTCAACAGCAGGTCACGAGCAGCCTGCATGGCTTCGTCGATCAACGAGTCGGCCAGCTGCTGGGCCTGGTTGAGGACCCTCGCGGCCTGGTCGGTGGCCTGTTCCATCGGCCTTGCCCGAGCCTGCCGGAGCTCGCAACGTAGCAGTTGATTTTCGTGTTCAAGGTCTCGTTCTCCTGGGTGAGCGTCGCAACCTGGGCCTGGAGTCCTTCCAGGTCGTGAGCGAGCCCGGCCATGAAGGAACGGACCTCGTCTGGGTCGAGGCCGCGGAGCCGTACGGTGAAGTTCTTGCCGCGTACGTCTTTGTCGACTGGTCTGTGTACGCGGGTGGGTCCGTTCTGCTCATCGTTACGTGCCCTCCGCTACTACCGGTATCTCCACTGTGTCGTCTAACTCGGTGCGTTGAAGAAAGTCGAACTGCTCGCGCCGAATCGACGCGGCAGGAAAGCCGACAGCCCTGAGTTCCTGCACCGTGTGCCGGACCATTCCCGGCGAGCCGCAGACCATGGCTGTCCGGTCAGACCAATCGCCGGCCTCGGCAGCCACGGTACCGACAAGCCCCCGGCTGCCGGGGTAGGTCGGATCCTCCGACACCACCGGCGTGTACGCAAACCACGGCTTGCTGGCCAGCCGGGTGAGGTAGTGATCGTCGTAGAGGTTCCAAGCCGTTCGTGAGCCGTGGAACAGCTGCACCCGCGGCCCGGAGCTGGTGGCCTCCCAGCCGCAGTCGATCTGCTCCAAGACGGCACGCAGCGGCGCGAGGCCGGTACCACCGGCGACCATGAGAAGATCCGGTACCGGCCCGTTCTTGGGCAGGGTGAGCTGCTCGCCGACTGGGGCAGCCAGCTTGACCGTGTCGCCTTGGCTCAACCGCCGAACCGCCGCTGTCGAGACGAGTCCGCCAGCGATGGGCTGGATGTGGAACTGCACACGCCCCGAGGGCTGGGGAGCGCTGGCCGGACTGAAGTAGCGCCACAGCCGAGGGCGTTGCGGAATCTCCACCGCGACCGACTGGCCGGCCCGATAAGGAAATTCCTGCCGCGGCGCAACCTCAATCACCGCAACTTCGACCGAGCGTCGCTCGACCGACACCACGTCGGCTTCCCAGTATGCCGGTGCGATGTCCTCGTGCTGCTCAGCAGCGGCAACCATCACCTTGGCGATCAGCCCGTACGCCTGGGCCCAGGTATCGGCCAGATCTGGGGTCCACAAAGGCCCGAGGAACTTTTTCAAGGTCGCGAGGAGGCTCGCCCCGACAGCTGTGTAGTGCTCAGTTATCACCGCGAAACGACGGTGGTCACGACCCAGCTGCTCCACGAGTGGTATCACATTGTCGAGCTCATCGACGCTAGAGACCACAGCGCCCAGCGCAGCTACCAGCTTGTCGCGCTGCCCCGACATCTGGATCGGGAACATCGAGCGCACCTCGGGGTGGCTCAAGAACAGATGAGAGTAGAAGTACAGCGGGACATCGTCGCCAGCGGCGGCGACCTTCGCCCAACTGCCCTTAAGGGCGGCAGTATCCATCACGTCAAAGACGGCCCTGATTCCACGACCTCGCCTTCGGTGGCGACGACCACTGCACCGGCTCTCCCAGTACGGCTACCAACAGTTGCTGGCGCGCTCCGGGCTCTCATGCTGGCTCAAGGCTGGCATTTCGGATGATCTCGTTCAGTTCCTTGGTGGCCTTGGTCATCTCGCGCAGCTCAGCGGTAACCTCGTTTAGATTCCCGGGTGGCTCAGCAGGCGAGCCATGCAGATCATCGATGCTGATCACGTACTCGAGCGGCTCAATCAGGCCGAAAGGTCCTTCCGCCTCAATCCGTACCCGGTACGCGTTGTGTGGGTGCCAGTCGCCTATGTCGCGCACCTCACCCAAAGCCCACTTCATCGTGCGACCCGGCGGCACTGAGGCGATGCCTTGCTTCAAGATCTCAAGGATCGGCTTGATGTCGACTCTCGACGGCGGTGCCGGATCAAAGATCACCTTCACGTTACGGGCAATGCTTGGCCCGGAGTTTCCAAGCAGCAGCACTAATCTTTGGCCCTGCCCGTCGTCGCCGCGAATATCGACCCACAACATCGGCTGCGCGGAATCTCTGGCGGCCTGCTGCTGCTGTCTCCTCTGCTCTCGCGATGCGTTAGCGGATCGTCTCACGTAGATCAGCGAGAAGCCGGCCACCAGCAGTGACAAGATGGACACGACAGCACCAAGGGCCACCCAATATTCAGGCTCGATGTCTCTGATGACGTTTCTGATGATCTCCATGCTTCCAACTCACCTCAGAGCAAGCGCGGCTTGCCACGCGTTCCCGGAGTAGTTTGACACGCCGGGCACGAGCGTAGGCGGCAGAAACTAGAAGCTGTAGAAATGATGACGTTCGTCTACCGGTGCCGGTTCCACCTTGGTGATCTGGCCCGCGGCCGGAATCCGCGGTAGTGCAGATTCGCCGGATTTCGTCTGTCTCAAACTGTTTAGCGCCTGACCGATGTATTGATAACGATGACCGGGTCGGCCGTGATTAACGGGTACGTGATGGGTACGGGACAAGGACCTGAGAGTTAGAGAGCCCGGTTCTCCCGGGCTCTCCTCATTCCTGTCGAGCAGGGCACGCCGAGTGTCGACATCGCGTTCGGCGTCGCCCGGAGCTGGGGTCAAGGCTGGCCGCAGGCCACGGGCCATCAAGATCACCCACTCAGCGCGGTGGTCCCGTACTCCGGCTTCCCCGTCGGCTCATAAGACAACAGCACGGCACCATTCCCAAACGTCCTCGACTCGACGAGCCGCAGAGCAGTGGGCACGGTGCCGTCGCCAAACAACCGCTTACCGCTACCCAGCAGAACCGGATAGACCCAGAGGTTGTATTGGTCGACCAGACCTTGCTGCATCAGGCTCTGCACCAGATTGCCGCTCCCGGAAGTGTGAATCTCGTTGTACTGCTCCTTGAGCCGCGCCACTTCCTCCGCAAGGTCGCCCCTAAGCAGCGTCGAGTTCTTCCACCCAACGCTGTCAAGGGTTCGCGAAGCAACGTACTTCGGAGCCTCGTTCAGTCTCGCCGCGATCGGGTCGTCGGCGGGGGCGTACGGCCAATAGCCAGCGAAGATTTCGTACGTCTTCCGGCCGAGCAGCATGGCATTAAATGCGGCCAGGGCCTCGGCCATGACCTCGCCGGATTCCTCATCGAAGTAGGGAACCTGCCACCCGCCCTGGTCGAAGCCGCCCTCGCGATCTTCGTTGGGCATGCCCGGCGCCTGCATGACGCCGTCGAGCGAGGTGAAGGTGTTAACGACCAGCTTTCCCATCGCTCATCCTCCTGTTCACTGTGTGCATACCGTTTACGACCTGATAAATCGGAAAAACTCATCGCAGTATCTGAAGGAGGGAAGATGCCCAAGACTACGAAGTCCGGCAAGGTCGATAAGGACGAGCTACCGAGCACGCTGCAACGATCGGATGACAAGGCCCAGCGCACGTTCGCCAAGGCGCACGACGCTGCGGCTGAGCAGTACGGCGACGAGGAGCGGGCGCACCGGGTGGCCTTCAGCGCCTTGAAGCACACCCACGAGAAGGTCGGGGACCGCTGGGAGCCGAAGGAGCGCCCGGGGCCCTCCGACGAGCAGGCCGAGGGCGGGATCGACACCGACCGTCCGACCGCCGGTGGGGTCGACGCGAATGCTTCCAAAAAGCACCTGTACGAGCTGGCCACCCGGCTCGGCATCAAGGGCCGCTCCTCGATGACCAAGGCCGAATTGGTCGAAGCACTACAGAAGGCGAACGATCGGGAGTCGGCACGAGCCCTGCAGTCCTGAGAACGCCGGAAGTCTGCCGGCCCCGTGGAGTCTGAGCCGCTGGTCAAGGTTGTGCGAACCGGCACCGAACACTACTCTGCTTAGAGAACGCTCCGTTCTCTATTTCCAAGCATCGGAAACAACCATGGTCCAGATGTCGGCACGGCCCGAGCCAATCGCCGGCAGCCAGCGCACCCTCATCATCCGTGTCCTGCCTGGTCTGATGCTCGTCATGCTCCTCGGCGCACTGGATCAGACAATCATGGCGCCCGCGCTACCTGCGGTTGCTGGCGATCTTGGTGCCCTCAGCCAGATACCGGCCGTTGTCACCGCGTATCTGGCCGCAGCGACCGTGGTGATGCCGGCGTACGGGAAGCTGGGGGACCGCTTCGGCAGACCCCGGGTGCTGCTGGTCGCCATCGGCGTCTTCATGAGCGGTGCCGTCCTTTGCGGCATTGCGCAGTCGATGATCATGCTGGTGATCGGGCGGATCATCCAGGGCGCAGGAGGCGGCGGCCTGATGATCGGCGCCCAAGCGGTGCTCGGCGAGGTCGTCAGTCCGCGGGAACGCGGGCGCTATTTGGGGCTGCTGAGCGGCGTTTACATCTTGGCGGCAGTTGGTGGCCCGCTGTTGGGTGGCCTGGTTGTTGATCACCTCAGCTGGCGCTGGATCTTTGCCGGATATCTGCCACTCGGTCTGCTGGCGTTGATCATGGTACGCCGTACGCTGCGGTTGCCGGTGCCGCAAGCGCGGCCGCCGATCGACTACGCCGGCGCGATCTTGCTCGGGATTGCAGTACTGGCCGTCGTATTACTCGCCAGCATGGTGGGGCGCGCCGGACAAGTTCGGGCCTGGATCATACCGGCGTTGATCATTAGCGCCATCGCTGCCACCGCGGCTTGGCTGCTGACCGCTCGGCGCGCGGCCGACCCGATCTTGCCGCTGCGGCTGTTTCGGGATCGCAGCTTCGCCATCGCGACGGCGATTAGCTTTTTGATCGGATTCGCACTGTTCGGAACGGTCAGTTACCTGCCGTCATATCTGCAGATCGCCACCGGGTCCTCCTCAACCCACGCTGGACTCGTCGTGACCTGCCTCATGACGGGCGTGATCATCACCTTGATCATCTCTGGACAGTTGATCAGCCGTACCGGGCGCTACCGAATCTTTCCGATCATGGGCACCGCATTGGCGACCGTAGGGCTGGCGCTGCTCGGCACGATAGATCCGACCACTCCCATTCCAGTAATGCTGGCATTTCTGCTACTGATCGGCTTGGGGATCGGCATGACCA
>DATDKX010000150.1:0-14304 GCA_036519615.1 Propionibacteriaceae bacterium | reverse complement strand
CTCGGGTTCGACAATGCCGACGACCTGTTCGACGGGTGGGTGGATCTACACACGCTGCTTCGCATCGATGGGACCTGGAAGATCATGAACAAGACAGCAACGCATTGCAGCAGGGCGGCTTGGGCCGCTCCCAAAGCGCAAGACGAGCAGGACGCGCAGGTCTAACGAGACCTCGGCCGAACACCAACCGAGGCAATACGCGATGTCGTCGGCGGCGCCTGCGCGCCCCCGGTGCCACCAAGCCGCATCACTTGTCGACTTTGCCGGTAAGCCGCTCATCGTCGTCACGGCCGGCCGCGAACATGACGCCGCCTGGATGGCGGCGCAGGACAAGCTGGCCACCCTGTCGACCAATAGCCGCCACGATGTTGTGGCCAATGCCACGCACCCCTTGCTGGTACCGAATGAAACCGATGCCCCCGCAGCGAGCCAGGCAAGACGCGATGTCGTCCCGTCAGTGCGAACCTCCCGACCGCTCGCGTAGCCCTGAGGTTGGTGTCAACGGGTTCGGTCTCGCCGTAGCACTCACGGCCTGCGCGCCCCGGTGCCCAGAATTTTCTTGACCTGGTCAGCAGATAGATAGATCAAATAGCCTGATAGATAGCCCCCCATAGTCCGATAGCCCGGAATCTTGTCAAGCCGCCCGAGCAACGACTTCACGCGCTCCCACATCGCCTTTGCACCCCCTTATCACCTGGTGGGCCATCCTCTTCGGACTCTCGATGCTTGCGCGATACGCACCGGCAGGCGCACGGACCCGGAGCCCAGGGTCCGTGCTGTGCCAAACTCGCTATCTTCGTTGCGTGCAGCGGTCGGCCGGTAACAACCCACGGCGGGGGAGTCGACGAAGTCTGATTGCCTTTCTCGGCGGCCTTGCCCTGCTCGCGGCCGCGCTCCTCGCGACGGGCCTTTTGCCCGTGCTCTCTACCGTGGCCGCCATCTTCGGTATCGCTGCGATGATTTACGGACTAGCAGCGGGGGTGATGATTGTGCTCAACCGGGAAGATGGCGGATCGCCGGACTGAGCGGCTCGCGCTGTGCCAGCCGGGAATCTGGCGTCCTTCCATCCTTGAAGGAATCTCTAACCTCGCGCTGTGCCTGCTCGTTCGCCAGGCAAACCTCCCACCGACCTACTAATGGCCTCGTGCGTACGCGTGCGTGTGCGCCTACGCACGTATTGGGTCGTCGTCTGTGAAGAAAATTCTGGGCAGGTCACCGCCGTGCGAAAGGTCAAGCCGTGACCGTTCCGTCGTCGGCCGCGGGCACTCTCGCCTCGACCTGAAGCGCGCTGTCGGACCGGCCTGGTGGGACTGCATCCAGGACCCGTCGAGGCGGCTTTTCGAAGGGCGCTGTGGGCCCGGTCGCGTCCGACAGATAGCGCATCGCATCGGGCACCTTGTCGATAACCGCCTCGAGGTGATTGATACAGGTCATTCGCATCGTGCCGTCCGTAAGCTGCTTCAGCCGCACCTCGATGTCGTCCCGGCTGGCGGTCGAGCAATAGCCCACCGAGAAATGCGCTGAGTTTTGGGGCAATGCCATCCGTGCCCGGTTCGACTTGAGCAACAGGTGATCGTGGACCGAGATCGGCCAGAACTGCTTGCGATCGCGGAAGCGGTACTTGGCATTGGCCAGGAAGGCGGGCTGGAACTCCTCGAACAGCTGCTCCATGGCCGGTCGCAGCAGCGGACAGATCATGTGATGAGCCGTGAAGAAGCGCTCCGCCGTGTAGCCCAGCATCTCGGCGCCCACCAGCTTGTTGTAGGCGTTGAAGGCAATCCGTTGTTCAAGCAGCTCCGTCTGTTCAAGCAGCTCCGTCCAACTGGTCCAGCGGCCGCGAAGGTTGACCTTGCCCCCTCTTGAGAAGAAGTCCGTGGGTTTCACCGGGCCGACGAGCATCATGTCGTCGTTGAAGTAGAGGAAGCGATCGGCCAGACCCTCAATCCGCCACATCATCGTTTCGATGGCCAGTGAGTTGAACGTGGGCAACAACTGCTCATAGCCGCGAAAGATCTCGCGATGATCAACAATGCGGATGTTGTAACGCTCGGCCCGGAGGCGAGCGATCGAGGCGGGAACTTGATCATCAGTGACTAGCCAAATGGTGCGTACCCACGGCGCGTAGTTGTGGATTGAGCGCAGGCAATAGCGGATCTCATCATTGTCCGAAAAGCGCTGCGCATTGACGGCCACCCGCTGGGGCTTAGTATCCCCGCCGGGATCGGCGAGATACCGGCGGCGCTTGGCGCGATGCTTTCGATCCCGCCCATCAACCCAGGCGACCACCACATCGACGGGGCCCTTGCCGCCAATTGAGTTCGCTAGGGACCGCGCAAGCATTCCTCCGCGGCTGAAGACCTTAGACAGCACCGGCTCAGGTCTGGCGATGATCAAACACCGTATTGATCATCGTATGGTCCTGACCTGACGCCGGACCCGGAGCTGGGCCACGTACATCCCCCATGACGTGGCATCATCCCGCAAATCTGTCACGCAAAGGGCCCGTCCCACAGATTCCCGACCCGTCAATGCAATGCATGGTCATTGGGCGATTGGGGAGGCGTGGCAGACTCCGTAGCGTCGTCGACATGCTTAGCTTGGCGGTTCTAGCAGGTCGGACAATTGCTCGGCCAGTCGTGGAGTCTCAGTGGAAAATTCTGGGCAGGCGGTCCGCGCGCTGATAGGACGTCTGGGCAGCAAACACCTCTGCCAGCCAGCACTGCCGCTATATGACCACGGGCCACCCGGCTGGAGCGCGATCAGCCTGTCGTGATCACCGTAACGGGCACGTGGAACCTTCGCTCAACTTGGTGAGGTAGGTCTAGATGCAACCAGCGCGAGATGCCCTTAGGCAGCGTGAACACAACCACCTCATCGAACTTCCGGCGCTCGAGCACCCCTGAGATTGCCTTGGATGGATTCGGATCACCAACTACGCCGTCAACGGTTGCGCCTAGGGGCCGAAGCTTGCTCAACCCGAACTCGAGTCGGTCTCGTGCCTGCTCATAGTCGGCGGCGTCCTCGGCGCGGTGGACAGCGTCTGCCTTGGCACGCCCCCGGAAATGGTGCCGAGCAACCGTGCGGCTTGCTCCCGGTGTGGCGTGCGGGCAGTGGCCGGGACAAGCAACGTGAACTCGGGAGGTTCTTCACCCATCCGAGATTTCACAAATTCCGAAATCTCTTCCCCGGCAAGCGTCTGGTTCGCCACTACGAGCACCTTCGACATTTGCGCACCTCCGAGTGGTTGACAAACAAGAGTACCGATCGGGTGCCGAGCTGTCATGGTTCACTTGTTCCGCGGTGACGCAGGCAGGGGTCTACCTCGATGCCACTCACCCGAATGCGTTGAAAACGGCGGACACCACTGCAGGCACGATGCCGAGCAGCATGAAAGAGGGAATGAAACAGATCATCATCGGCAGCACGCTGCGTACACCGACCGCGCGGGCCCGCATCTGGAGCGCGCCACACCGTACCTCTCTAGCTGCCGCGGCATGGTGTTGCAGGCCCTCGACCATCGAGGTCCCGGACTCGACTGAGCGTGCTAGGTCGTCAGCCGCCAGTCCTAGCTGCGGATGATCACGGAGTGCCCTCCAGGCCGCTACCTCACCGACCCCCAACTCCAGCATTGCCAACACTCGACCAAGATCATCGGCAACTGGACCGTCGAAGGCTCGTACCACGGCAGCGCATGCGGTGCTGGCCGGCAGGCCGGCAGCCAGGCAGGCGGCCAATAACTCCAGCGCCTGCGGTGCCTCCATGATCAACTGTTGTCGACGACGCCGGGCGGAGCGAGGCTCAAGCCAGCCAAGTGCCAGCAGTCCGGCAGCGGCGATGA
Source organism: Propionibacteriaceae bacterium (assembly GCA_036519615.1). GTDB lineage: Bacteria > Actinomycetota > Actinomycetes > Propionibacteriales > Propionibacteriaceae > Microlunatus. The sequence continues at coordinate 10,466 of DATDKX010000150.1, read as the reverse complement.
TCGGCATGGCAAACCAGATCAAGCCACCAGACAAATTCATGCGAGCTGCGGCCAGACCTAATGCGACGGCGCAGGCGCCGCTCAGAAGCATTCGGCGGACGGGCGGCGGCGCATCGGCTCGCCCTCGGATGAGGCGCAGGAATGGTACCGACACAATGGTGAATTTCGACGTACCGCTGGTTATCCGGTGAAGCTGACCGGCGGGATGCCGCAGCGCCAAGAACATTGCCAGACCTGCCAACGCGGCGCAGAGCAGGCCGATCCACGACACAGGACCGAGGCCAACCGTCCAGCTACTCATCAGCATGAAAGGCATCGGACTACGCCTCCCCGGAGGCCTGCCGAGCCAGTGCCTCAATCCACAGCACACCGGCGCACGCCAGCAGCACACCAGCCAACAGGCATGCCCAGCCGGAAGGCCCGGCCAGCAACCAGCGCGCCGGATCACCTCCTAGCAGGTAGCCGATCCCGACACCACAGGCCGGTAACGCAGCCATGACCTTGCCCGTCGCTCGGGCAGCGGCGAGCTCGCTGTTGACCACCCGCGTCAGCGCCTGGTCAGCCGCCAGACTGGCGGCCACTTGATCGAGCGTTGCGGACATCGGCGCACCGGTCTCAACCGAGACTTGCCAAGCCCGTGCCAGCTCAAGAAGACCCGAATGCCCGGCGCGACGCGCCTGCTGCCGCCACATCTCGACTACGTCCCCGCCGAGCGTGCGTGCCTGATGACCTTCGCGAAGTACCTGGCAATCGGCGGCGGCAATGGCCAAAGCCGCAGATGGGACTTGTCCCACCCGAAGGTAGGAGGCCAGCAGTGTGCATGCCTGTGCAACATCGGCTCGCGCTTGAAGCGCTGATCTTCGTCGCCGGTACTGGATGGCCAGCCGGACGATCGTCACACCGACCGCGACGGCCGCACACGCCAATACCGCGCCCCTGGCACTCGCGGCGCACCCTGCCGCAATGATCGAAACCAACAAAATGATCACGATCGCGACGTAGGTCCATGATCGTCGCCAGCGTCTTCGCCGCTCCGCGAGTGTTGCGGGATCTTTCGTTGTGCCAGGCGCCGCCGAAGCGAGTCTGGTCCTGAGGCGTCCGGCCGCCGGTCGCGGCACCGCCAACCATGCGGCAAGCACGGCACACCCGAGACACAGCAGAGTCGTGATCATCGGTCGAGCAGGCGTTCCAGTTGCCGGCTGCCTGGACCGAGCACGGTCCGACCGTCCGCATGAAATTCGACAGCGCGCTCACTGCGGACAAGTCCGGCTGTTCCATCGTGGGCGAAGATCGAAATCTCCCCAACGCGGCGCACCCCAGCCGCATTGCGGGTGACATGAACCACCGCATCCAGCGCCGATGCCAGCTGAGCATGCAACGCGGCACGCGGCACTCCACCGAGGGAGGCTAGGGCTTCGAGCCTGGCCGGAACATCGGTAGGGGAATTGGCGTGCACTGTGCCGCAACCGCCCTCATGGCCGGTATTCATCGCCGTCAACAGGTCACAGATCTCAGCCCCGCGTACCTCGCCCACGACGAGCCGGTCGGGACGCATGCGCAGCGATTGACGAACAAGATCAGTAAGACTGATCGCGCCAGCCAACTCTGTGTTTGCTGGTCGTCCCTCGATCCGTACGACATGGGGATGGTTCGGCGCCAGCTCCCTCGAGTCCTCAACGATGACGATTCGCTCGTTGGACGGCACGAGAGCCAGAAGTGCTGCAAGCAATGTCGTCTTGCCTGAGCCCGTTCCGCCACTGACCAAGAACGCCAGCTTCGCCTCGATCATGCGCGACAGCAGATGCGCGGCTCCGGGGGTCAAGGAACCTGAGGTGACGCAGTCCTCAATCGAAAAGCTTCGCTGCGCCGGCACCCGAAGGGAAATGCAGGTCCCGGGTGAGGCCAGGCAGCCCAGCACGGCATGCACCCGAGTTCCGTCGGCCAACCTCGCGTCCACGAAGGGCACCGCATCGTCAAGGCGGCGGCCCACCGAAGCGGCGAGCCGCTGCGCGAGGCGGCGTACGTCGCTCTCACTTGGAAACCTCACATCGGTAGGCTCAAGGCCGGCACCGCGATCGATGAAGACCTGATCTGGGCCGTTGACCAAGACGTCGGTGACTCCTGGCTGGCGAAGTAGCGGCTCCAACGGACCAGCGCCGACGCTGTGCCGCCGTAACAACTCCATCGCATCGAGCACCGCCGCGTCGCTCACGGCAAGCCCCTCAGCTCGCATGGCCGTGGCAATGTCAGCGGGCGTGTATTGCCGGCCAAAGCCAGCCAGGCGATCCCGTATCAGGTCCAACGTCACCGCATCGGTATCCAGATCATCCGACATCGAAGCGCTCATTGCGCTCGTCATGCCCTCATCAGCGCCTTCTCCGCGGTCGGATCAGCCAGCGGAAGCGCGTCAAGCAACTGACGACAGAGCCGAGATAGTGAGCTGCGCCCAGTTCGACCCGGCGGATCGCCGCGCTCCGCCGCCAGAGCGAGGGTCGGATCATCGACAAAGGACCCGAGCAGCGGCGAACCGATGCCGCTCGCTACAAGACTCGGCTCCAGCAGGCGTGACCGACCATGTCGCACCACGAGCCCAAGACGCCCGCACTCCTGTCCGAACTCCCGTACTACCTCCCGTCCAGCAGCAATTCCGCGGATGTCGTCTCGCACCACAACCACCGCTAGCTCGGATCTCCGCAGCGCCTCCCATGCCGCGACACCGAGACTTCGGGAGAGGTCGACCACCGTCATTTCGTGACTTCGCATCGCCGAGAGCACGACCGCTTCCAATTGCTCGGCATGCGGAGCCCAGCCTGGCGGCGACTCACCCCGCGCCATGGACAACACATCAATTCCGTCGACGCACGGAAGCTGCCCGGTCAGATCGCCAAGGTGCCCACGCGCAGTGGCTAACCGCGGCCACCGCCAGCCCGATGTCCGCTCAGCCCCGAGCAGCAAGTCGAGGCCTCCGGACAGCGGATCGGCATCAATGATCATGGTCCGATGCGTCCGAGCTGCAACAAACGCCAGCGCCGCAGCCAGAGTCGAGGCGCCCACACCGCCGGAACCGCCAACCACGCAGATAACCCGACCGGGCGTGCGGCCCGTCACAGCTGCGTTCGACAGAGCGTCGGACAGCCAACTGGCACTTGATGGCAGCGTGACCAGCGCGGCACCAAGTTGCATCGACCACTGCTGCGCCTTGTTGGCAGTCCTCTCGTCAGCAACCAGATAGACATCAGTTCGCCGGGGCAAACCCAAGGTCGCTACACGAGTCGCCTGATCGACGCCGAGCAGGACCATCGACGCTGAGGACCAGTGCTGTCGCACGAGACCTGCGTCGCCGAGCACCAATGGCTCGACACCGACTACTGCCGTAATGGAGAGCACCTGGTCGAGCAGCTCGGAGTCGCCAACCGCCACAACAATGGTGGTCTGGCCGAGCGCACGCGGGTCCATGTCAAGCAGTGTGTGGACGTCGACTGGTATGTGCCGCTTCAGCCGAAATCTGTGGATGAGGCTTCGAGTTGCCTTGAGTCTGTGGACAGCCGCCAGATGATCAGCAAGCTGACGCTGTAGCCTGCGGCCAGCGGTGAGCGTTTCGACGACCGTGCTGCAAAAGGACTCCCCGGAAGCGGCGGGGAGGGTGGTTTCGACGTCTGTGCTGTGAAACGTACCGAAGTCAGCGAGTCTCGTGTCGGCCGTCGGCAGCGTCAGACAGTGGAATTTGATCTTGCTACAAAGCAACCGGTTGGCACGACAGGGACAGTTTCAACGTACGGCAGATGCACAGATTTCTCCTAGCTGGGAGACCTTTCCATTGCGTCCCGATGGGGGTAGAAAGGACTCCAAGGGGAGCCGAGTCGTCGAGAAGGAGTGCGCTTCTAGGAGCTTTTCCTGGTGACAGTCGGATGACCGTCACATGTAGTCCTCACCGACGAGTCGGCAAACCTCGCACGGCATTCAAGTACCCACGCGGCGATCACCCATCCCCGACGGGAAGTTGCGATCCAGGTTTACCTGGGCCAACACGTTGAAAAGATGCACGCATGGTCACTTGGTAGTGACGTGCCAGGCACGGCGCCCGCCTCGGTGGGCGCCGCGTCACGTGTGGCGACTTCCTTCTCGAACCCGTCTGCCGTCGCAAGACGGCAGGCGCGGGTCAAATTCGCGATTCAGACACCTGCTGGCCATCTCGGGACGGCGGACGCGTCCATAGGGACTGCCTCGTCAATATCCAGCCCCGAGCAGGTCTCCTCAGCTCCGAGCCAGAGGCGAAAGCTCGGCGCCGCGTGCCACAGCTGCTGCGCACCGCAGCAGCCATTCCTTGACGCCAGCGACACTGCCCTCCGCATAGGCCTCGAGCGCCTTCGAATAAGTCGTCCCGCTCTCCGCGTGTCCAGCCTCGACGACGATCACTCCGTACGGATCCACGCCAGCCGCAATCAGCACCAGATGCTCGGCCGCTCGTGCGATGAGACCGCTAGCGTCGCCGAACGGCGCGACCACCGCGATCTCCGCGTGCGCGACGGCGCCGACGACGATCGCCGGCGCACTGGTCTGGCGGGTCAGCAGCTCCCCGAGGCTGTTCATGCGCGCTGACATGTGCGGCTCGGCCCCGATCTTGCCGAGCTGGCTGTCTGGCACGACACCGCGAGCCATCAAGGCGTGCGCTCGCGCCAGCGCCTGAGCCGGCGCGACTCTGATCAAAGCCGCCAAAGATGCCAACTCAGCAGACAGGCGAAGTGCACCTATCCGCCATCGCTGAGGGTCCTCGGTCAATGCCGCATTGGCGCTCGCTCCTGCCAGGAGCGCCTGACTCAGCTGCTCTTCGGTGACATTTCGCAGCCCGCGATCTCGTAGCAAGGCATCCACGGCGTCGGTTGCCGCTGTTACCGCCGACGCCACGCCCTCGAAGCGCGCAAGATCAGCCAGCGGGTCCGGCACCACTAAAGTTTCCCGCATGATTACGCGGCGCACTCCCTATCCGGAAGCTGCGGTCGCGTGGATGGCAGGCTCGGAGCCCATGCGGGTTCTCGATCTTGGCACGGGACGCGGCAGTTTCGCCGCAATGCTCACCGCTGCGGGCCATGAGGTGTTCTGCCTCGATGGATCGGTCGAGCTCGTCGCTGATCTGCCCGACCGCCTCGCCACTCGGCGGCACGTCGTCGGCCGAGTCGAATCGTTACCGTTCCTGTCCTGCCACTTCGATGTCGTCACTGCGGCACAGACGCTGCATCATTTCCCACCAGGGCTTGCGCTCAGCGAGATGGCCCGAGTTCTCAAGCCTGGCGGCCACCTTGCAATCGCGTACAACACTCGAGACGACACCGTCCCATGGGTGCGACGCCTGATCGCCCTGATGCGCGAAGCCGATCCAGAATCCATGCGTGGCGATTACGGCGAGGACAGTGTCGACGAGGTTGCCGAAAGCCCGTACTTCGGCCTCTTCGAGCGTCGCAACTTCCGTAACTGGATGCCGATCACCCGAGACGGGCTGATCTCCATGGTGGAACGGCGGCCAGCAGTCGCCCAGCTGAACCCCATGGCGCGGGAGCGGTTGTTGCGTGAAGTTGGCGCCCTCTACGACAGCTCCGCGCGGCGGCCTGATCCGCTGATGCTGCCCTTCCAGACATCGTGCTGGCGGGTCGAAGTTGATCATTCCAAGCTGGTGATCGATGACGACTTCGACGACGCGCTACGCATCAAACTCTGATCGCTGAAGTTCCCTCAATCGCCACGATGCGCGCGCAATCGGGACGTCTGTAGGCTGAGATGGATGGGTCGAAAGCGCCCTGATTGGGCGCGTGGCACCATCTGAAGATCATCGATGCTCGTGAGGAGACGTAGTCGTGACTGATGATGCCTTGGACAACTTGCTCCACGAGGACCGGCGCTTCCCTCCACCCGCTGAGCTAGCGGCGCATGCCAATGTCACCGCCGAAACGTACGCGGAGGCTGAGGCAGACTTCGAGGGTTTCTGGGCCAAGCAGGCGAAACGGCTTAGCTGGGAAACCGAGCCAACCCAGGTACTCGACTGGAGCAACCCGCCGTTCGCAAAGTGGTACGCCGACGGCACCCTGAACGCCGCGTACAACTGTGCCGACCGGCATGTCGAGGCCGGCAACGGGGACCGGGTTGCCTTCTACTTCGAGGGCGAGCCTGGAGACACGCAAGTGATCACCTATGCCGAACTGACCCGACAGGTCAAGCAGGCGGCGAACGCACTCCTGGAGCTTGGCGTGAAGACCCGCGACCGGGTGGCGATCTATCTGCCGATGATTCCCGAGGCAGTGGTGGCGATGCTGGCATGCGCCAGGATCGGCGCGCCGCACACGGTGGTATTCGGCGGCTTCTCCTCCGATGCGCTCTACTCCCGAGTGATCGACTGCGGCGTCAAGTTTGTGATCACTGCCGATGGAGGTTACCGCCGCGGCAATGCCTCGCCATTGAAGCCGGCAGTCGACGAAGCGTTGAAGTACGGCTGCGACGTAGAAAAGGTGCTGGTTGTACAGCGGACCAAGCAGGACGTCCCCATGACAGAAGGACGCGACCTGTGGTGGCACGAGTTTGTGGGCAAGCAGTCCGACGAGCACGAATGCGAGTACTTTCCTGCCGAGCACCCGCTCTATGTGATGTACACCTCTGGTAGCACGGGCAAGCCCAAGGGCATTCTGCACACGACCGGCGGCTACCTGGTCGGCGTCTCCTACACCCATTGGGCAGCTTTCGATCTGAAACCCGAGACCGACATTTTCTGGACAGCCGCGGACATCGGCTGGGTGACCGGACATTCCTATCTGGTGTACGGGCCGCTGGCAAACGGTGCCACATCGGTGATGTATGAAGGCACCCCTGATACTCCGCACAAGGGACGCTGGTGGGAGATCATCGAGAAGTACCAAGTGTCGATCTTGTATTGCGCACCGACTGCGATTCGCACCTTCATGAAGTGGGGCGCCGACATTCCAGAGGCCTTCGATCTGTCGTCGCTGCGCATCCTGGGCACGGTAGGCGAGCCGATCAATCCTGAGGCGTACGTCTGGTATCGGCATTACATCGGAGGGGATCGTACGCCCGTCGTGGACACCTGGTGGCAAACCGAGACCGGCATGCAGATGATCTCTCCAATGCCCGGGGTGACCGTGGGCAAACCGGGCGCTGCCATGAAGGCTGTGCCAGGGGTCGAGGCCGATGTCGTCGACGACGAAGCAACGAGCGTGCCCAACGGACACGGTGGCTATCTCGTGATCACCAAGCCTTGGCCTGCGATGCTGCGGACGATCTGGGGTGATGATCAGCGCTATATCGATAACTACTGGTCACGCTTCCCCGGGAAATATTTCGCCGGCGATGGAGCCAAGAAGGATGAGGACGGCGATATCTGGCTGCTTGGTCGGGTAGATGACGTGATGAACGTTTCTGGGCACCGGATGTCAACGACGGAGATCGAATCGGCGCTGGTGTCGCACCCCAAGGTCGCCGAGGCTGCGGTCGTTGGCGCGACCGATCCGATGACAGGACAGGCCATCGTGGCGTTCGTGATCTTGCGCGCCGACGCGGGCGAGGGCGGCGCCGAGGTGGTGCAGGAGCTGCGGACCCATGTGGCAAAGGAGATCGGTGCCATTGCCAAGCCGCGGCAGATCATGGTGGTCGAGGAGCTGCCCAAGACCCGCTCCGGCAAGATCATGCGCAGGCTGCTTCGGGACATTGCCGAGAACCGGGAGCTGGGCGATGTCACTACCCTGACCGACTCCTCGGTGATGACCTTGATCAAGGAGAACCTGGAGACAGCCAAGGCTTCTGCGGACTAGTTGCACGCTGAGTCTGTCGAAGGGGCCATTTTGGGGTAAACCTCCCGCTGAAGGTCGATAGGCTCACCGGTAACGAGAGGAGCGGACGTGGCTGATCTTCCAGTTGGGGACATCGTCAAGAACATCACCGATGATGTGAAGTTGCTGGTACAGGACCAGATCGAGCTCGCCAAGACCGAACTCATTCCTGCTGCAAAGAATGGTGGGACGGGCGCCGGGCTGTTCGGCGTCGCCGGATACTTCTCACTCAGCGCGACCATCCTGCTCTATTTCGCTGCCGCCTTTGGTTTGGTTGCAGCGGGCCTGGCGGCGTGGCTGGCGTTCTTGATCGTCGCGGCCGCCTTACTACTGATCGCCGGCATCTGCGCCGGTATCGGCTACCTATTTGTCAAGAGAGTCAAGCCGCCCGAGCGGACCATCGCTCAGGCCAACCTTGCGACAACCGAAGTCAAGGATGCTGCGGACCGGGCGCTTGCGGCAGCGAAGGCACCGCAGATCGAGGGCGAAGTCATTCCGCCACGGAGAGCCATTACCTAATCGTCTCCTGCGAACCCACGGGGAGGGTCGTCCACCACCATGGCAGGGGCCGGCGTACGCGACATCCTGCTTGCCGGCCCATGGCAGCATCGCGACATCGCGGCAAACGGAATCCGCTTCCACGTTGCCGTCGGAGAACACTTCAGCCCTCGCCGACCCCTCGTCGTACTGCTCCACGGGTTTGGTGAGTTCTGGTGGGCCTGGCGGCATCAGATCCCAGCACTCGATGAGGCCGGCTTTAGTGCGGCCGCCATGGACCTCCGCGGCTACGGAGCAAGCGACAAGACACCGCGTGGGTACGACCCGCAAACCACAGCTTTCGATGTCAGCGGAGTAATCAAGAGCCTCGGATTCTCGGCAGGGGTGATCGTCGGCCACGACTGGGGCGGAATGGCTGCCTGGGCAACGCTGGCGTACGCGCCCGCGCCGGTACGCGCGATGGTGAGCGTTTCCGCCCCCCATCCACTGGCGTTTCCGTGGCGTACAAGCTTCCTCATGCTGGCGTTCTTTCAGGTCCCGCTGCTGCCGGAGCGACGCATCATGGCCGAAGACGGGCTCTACATTGAGGAATTGCTTCGCAGCCGCGCGGTCGATGGAGCAGGATTCCTTACCGCAGCGGAAGCTCGCCACTATCGAGATGCCCTCATGCTGTGGCCCAGCCCGCATTGCGCCTTGGAGTACCAGCGCTCGTTCGTCCGCAATCACTTCCGCAGCATGGGCCGTGATTTCCGGCGGGCTCTGCGACAGCCGATATCTGTACCGCTGCTGTCGATCCACGGTCAAGAAGATCAGCTCGTTCCGATTCCGGCGATGACGGCGGCCGAAAAATGGGTCGACGCACGGCATGATCTGATCAGCCTGCCGGGCGTCGGTCATCTTCCACACGAGGAGGAACCTGCGGTGGTTACAGCGGCGATCACCGATTGGTTGACGGCTTTGTAGCATGCGCTCTCCACCCAGCTCAGGCACATTTCGACAAGCCCAGCGCAACCCTTCGACAAGCTCAGGCACATAGTGTCTGAAGGGTGAAGCAGACCTCTAAGACGGTCCGCCGCACTTACTACGTGCTGACCGCGGGCAACACCTTGGCGGCCTCGCTGATCTGGGGCATCAATACGATCTTCCTGCTTGACGCCGGGCTGACTAACTTCGAGGCCTTTGCAGCCAACGCCTGCTTCACCGCCGGCATGGTGCTTTTCGAGATTCCAACGGGCGTTGTTGCCGATCGTTGGGGAAGACGCGTCTCATTCCTGTGTGGGACGCTTACGCTCGCGGCGACCACGGGTCTTTACGTGCTGCTCTGGCAGCTGCGCTCGGCATTCGTCTGGTGGGCCATCGTATCCGCACTTCTTGGACTTGGTTTCACCTTCTTCTCCGGCGCAACCGAGGCCTGGCTTGTGGACGCGCTGACCGCCACAAGGTTTGATGGCCAGCTCGAAGGTGTCTTTGCCCGCGGCCAGGTCGTCATTGGCGCCATGACACTGAGCGGCTCCGTCGCCGGCGGCTTTCTTGCTCAGCTGACCAACCTCGGCATACCGTACGTGGCCCGGGCGGGCATATTGCTCGGGATGTTTGTCGTCGCGTTGATCATGATGCATGACCTCGGTTTTACACCAGCGCGTGGGAAACGGCCCGTGGCTGAAATGAAGAGGATCCTGGACAGCTCAGTCGAGCACGGCCTGAAGGTGCCGGCGGTCCGGGCCACCATGCTGGCTGGGATGTTCAGCGGTGGTATTGGAATCTATATCTTCTACGCCCTGCAGCCCCACCTGCTGAATTTGTGGGGCAACCAAAAGGCGTACGGAATAGCCGGCCTGGTGGCAGCACTCGTTGCCGCAGCCCAGATCCTCAGTGGGTTTCTCACGCCGTTGATCCGCCGAGCTTTCCGGCGACGCACTTCGGCCCTGTTGATTTTGGAGGCCCTAGCCGTGGCGATGCTCGCCCTCATCGGTCTCGCCGGGAACTTCTGGGTTGTTGTTGGGCTGATCATGCTGTGGGCGCTCGCTGCCTACGTCGGTACGCCGATCCGGCAGGCCTATCTGAATGGCATGATCCCGTCTCAGGAGCGCGCGACGATTCTGTCTTTCGACTCGTTGATCAACAGCACCGGCGGCATAG
>DATDKX010000149.1:0-23756 GCA_036519615.1 Propionibacteriaceae bacterium | reverse complement strand
CGTCGGCCATACGCCGCTGCTCAGACTCTCTCGGGTCATCGGTGGGGCCAAGCCACTGATCCTGGCCAAGGTCGAGTACCTCAATCCGGGCGGTTCGGTCAAGGATCGGATTGCGCTGAAAATGATCGAGGCCGCCGAGCGAGAGGGCCAGCTCAAGCCGGGCGGCACGATTGTGGAGCCGACCAGCGGCAATACTGGCGTCGGGCTGGCCATCGTCGCGCAGGCCAAGGGCTACTCGTGCGTGTTCGTTTGCCCCGACAAGGTGAGCGAGGACAAGCGCAACGTATTGACCGCGTACGGCGCCCGGGTGGTCGTTTGCCCTACTGCTGTAGAGCCCGAACACCCCGACTCCTATTACTCGGTCTCCGACCGACTCGTCCGCGAAATAGCGGGAGCATGGAAGCCCGACCAATACAGCAACCCCAACAACCCGATCAGCCACTACGAGACCACGGGTCCGGAGATCTGGCAGCAAACTGAGGGCAAGGTCACCCACTTCGTTACCGGAATCGGTACCGGCGGCACAATCAGCGGAGCTGGCGGCTACCTGAAGGAAGTCTCCGAGGGACGCGTCAAGATCATTGGCGCCGACCCATCGGGTTCGGTCTACTCCGGCGGTACCGGGCGTCCCTACTTGGTCGAGGGGGTCGGTGAGGATTTCTGGCCGCCCAACTACGATCCCAGCGTCGCTGATCGGGTCATCGAGGTCTCAGATGCCGACTCCTTCGCGATGGCACGCCGACTGGCACGTGAGGAGGCGCTGCTGGTGGGGGGATCTTCCGGAATGGCAGCCGCGGCCGCAATCCGGCTGGCGCATGAGCTCGACGATCCACAAGCGGTGATCGTCGTGCTGCTCCCTGATTCCGGCCGCGGCTACCTCACCAAGGTCTTTAGCGATGCCTGGCTGACGCGCTATGGCTTCGCGCCACGGCCCGACCAGGTCGTCCGAGTAGTCGGAGATGTGCTGCGTGAGAAGTCAGGCGACCTGCCGTCGCTCGTTCACACGCACCCGAATGAGACGATCGCCGAAGCTGTGGCGATTATGCGTGAGTACGGCGTAAGCCAGATGCCGGTGGTCCGGGCCGAACCTCCCGTGATGGCGGCCGAAGTGGTCGGCGCGGTCAGCGAGCGAGGCCTCCTTGCGGCGTTGTTCAGTAATCACGTACGACCGGCGGACGCAGTGGCGAATGTCATGGAGGAATCGCTGCCGATGCTCGGAGTCACCGAGCCGGTCGGCGACGCTGTCGAGGTGTTGCGAACCTGCGACGCACTGTTAGTCCTTGACGACGGCAAGCCGGTCGGCGTTTTGACGCGGCAAGACCTGCTCAGCGACATCAACATCTCCTAGCAATAGCGACCAAGATCAAGCTGCATTGAGCAGCTCGGCGAGTATTAGCTGCCAGTTCTGGGTCCATGACACCGAACGCCACGATTCCAGTGGCACCCACCGGGCGGACTCGGTGGTGCCGCCCTGATCTTGCACGAGGGGATTGGTGGGATGCGGGCAGCTGGCGCGATAGATGAGCCGCACGGCGTGGAAATCTTCGATGGTCCCGTATGGGCTACGCCCTACCCAGTGCGAGGTCTGCACCCTGATCAACTCACCAAGAATGATCTCCTGCGAAGTTTCCTCCGCGACCTCACGGAGCACGGCCGAGGTCGGCGGCTCGTGATCATCAAGTCCGCCACCTGGCATACCCCACCGGCCTGTGACGGCAGTTCGTCCAGAGTATTCGGTGGCCAGCAGGCCTCGACTCGACGTCACGACCGCGTACGCCGCGAAACGCTGCCGGACAGCCGGTCGTACCTGATCACCCAGTACTAGCCCGGCGTCGCGGCCTTGGCGGCGTAGCAGCGGGCGTGGCTCATCGTCCACTGGACGTACCAGCAGCCGAAGAATCAGGTCGCCAGAGCTGTCGCGATTGGCGTCGAGGGGATGAGCTATCACGTAGCCGCGGTCGTAGGCGAGCACGTCGGGGTCGGCACCGTGCTCGAGACGTACTTCGAACGCGTGCCCACCTTGCTCCGTGATGCCGATGACCAGCACCTGGTCATCATGGCGCAAAGGCTGCGAATGTCGGGAATCGCGGGCCGCTGCACGGAGAAGAAGCGAGCAGAGGCGCTCTTTCCTCTGCGAGCGGCGGCGGCGGCGGATCTCTCGCGATGCGCGAGCAGCTTCAACTGAAAATTGTCGCCTCAGATGCGGCCGTCGACGTAGCGCTGGACGGTCGGGCCGATCTCGGCTACGAGATCGTCTGTCTGGCGATCCACCAGCACGGGCAGCCGCAGCACGTAGCGGCCGATGACAAGCCCCAGAACCTGGGACGCGACCAGACTTGCACGCCTATTGGCTTCCTCTGGTGGGAGATCGTCTTGGCGCAGTACGCGTCCGATGACCTCGAGCGTGAGGAACTCACCGACTGATCGAGTGAGGCCAGGGTCGGTCAGCGCGGTGCGGATCGCGGCGACCAGAGCTGGCTGAAGCTCCGAATCCCAAACGCCCAGCACGGTCCGGACAAGTCGCTCCCCAAGATCTACTCTGTCTCCGGCAGCCACTTGTTCGAGCAATTGCGGGAAGCTAAGCGGTAGCGCGACGGTGGCGAGAAAGAGTTGCTGCTTGCTTTCGAAGTAGTGGTGGATCAACGCGGCATCTACTCCCGCTTCGGCTGCAATGCCGCGCATCGACGCCCCCGCGAAACCCTTGGCCGCAAACGCCTGACGCGCAGCCGCAATGATCTGGCCGCGGGTGTCCTGGTTGCCGGGACGCCGGCCAATCTTCGGCTCTCGCGCGGCGGCCACTGTTCCTCCCTGATGCAGGCCTCGGACGAGGTTTGCTACGGATTCCAAGTCTGGCAGGTCCGCTGCTGCACTCCGGTAGCGTTGGGCGGCGTGCGCAGCAATCGAGTCGCTCGATGATCGACGCGCTGGCATATACCGTCGTTGGACTCGCCGGCGTGGCCGTCATCTGGGGGATGGTAACCGCGATCGCCAACAAGCCGCCGGGTAAGGCACAGCTGCTGTACGCCGCGGGTCTCGAGGCTGTCACCGTCGTCCAGTCGATCATTGCCGCTGCCACGATCATTGGCGGCTTCCGACCAGTCGAGCTGGCGACCACAATTGGCTATCTGATCGGTATCGTGATCTTGATCCCTATCGCGTGGTTGTGGGCAAATGTGGAGCGCAACCGCTTCTCGGGAATTGTGCTTGCCGTGGCAGCTCTCGCGGTCCTCGCCATGACACTTCGGCTACTCATGCTGTGGACGCCAGCTGGATGAGCGGGGGGCACGCACAGACCGGCTCCGCTGGTCGTAGGACGAACAGCGGCGCGGGCCGCGTGCTCGTTGCCGTGTACGGGATTTTCGCCCTAGCCGCCACAGCGCGGGCGAGCGTCCAGCTGATCACAAGGTTCGAAGAGGCGCCGCTGGCCTATCTGTTGTCCGCAGTTGCGGGCCTGATCTACATCGTCGCAACAATCACACTCGCCCGTGGCACCCGAGCCTCGCGTCGTCTGGCGCTCATCGCGATCATCATCGAGCTGATCGGCGTCGTTACCGTCGGTACGCTCAGCGTGGTCGACCCGGAGGCCTTCCCGCGGGCCACTGTGTGGTCCGTGTATGGCATCGGCTACGGCTTCGTTCCGCTGGTGCTACCGATCTTGGGACTGGCTTGGCTGTGGCACACCCGGCCTAAGGCCCTAAGCCCGTCGAAGGGCGTCGTTGAGCCCTCAGACGACAAGATCATCCGGCGCAAAGATGCGTAACTCGACGTCATTTGCGAAATGTACTGGCCACATGGCCACACCGAGTTGGTGAGCTGCCGAGGTCAAGCCACGCGCCCAACTGCGATCCGCGTCGTCCATCGGGTTGCGGCCAGGTCGGGTCAGCAGAAAGGCGATGGAGCCGCCGCTGCCATCCGGTCCAACGATGTACTGGCACATTTCCATCAGCGGCTCGCACATCTTCGCGTCGGCCGAGCGCGGTATCTCCTCGATCTGAATGAGCTGTGGACTCATCATGTCGTCGGGTCGGATCAAGCCGATCCACAGTCTTGGTTGGCCGAAGCCGAGTGGGCCCATCAGAGCGCGCCAGTGCAGGCAGAGGTCTTTGGAGTTGCGGATGGGAGGCATCTTGTGCGGAGGCCGCAGCGTCGGAATATCAGTCATGGGACAACGCTGTCGGCAGCTTGACCGCTCATGCATCAGGTGAACTTCGCTGTCCCCAAAATCTGTGGATAGTTAGCCGGCCGGGCTGAGGAGATCGGAATACTCGGGATGCCGTTCCATCCAGCCTCTAATGAAGGGACACAGCGCGCGTACCTGCAAACCACGCGCCCGGGCATCATCGAGGGCATACCTCGCAATGGCGCCGCCAACTCCCTGGCCCTCATATTTCTCAGCCACGATGGTGTGCAGAAAGATGATCATGTCGTCTGTTAGTTCATACTCAGAGACGCCGGCAAGCGCACCGTCGATCCGCGCTTCATACCGGCTCACCAGGGGATTGTCCTCGACAGTCACGCTCATGTTTTCCCACTGTGCCAGACGCCGGAATCACGAACGCGGATGGGAAGGTCATATTTGGCTCCTATCATCAGCGCGCATCACCTCCCGCTGGAAACCTCACTCCAGATGCTCGATTGGCCCGAAATCGGGCTCTGAACCTCATCTGGAGTGAAGTTTCCAGCGTGATCGGCTGCAAGTTGCCTGGTCCGTGCTCGCAGCCCACGGCTATGCTGCCGATCAAGACGGGCATCCCAGCTGCTCGTGGTCGGAGAGATGTGAAATACAACGAGGGAGCCGAGCTCGATCCGTCGCAGATGGGTGGTGGCGGTCGTGGGAGCGGCGGCAAGATCGCAATCGGAGGCGGCGCCGGGCTGATCATCCTGGTGCTCGCGTTGTTGTTTGGCATAAACCCCGGTGACATTCTCGGCGGCGCTCCACAGGCCGAGCCGGAACAGTCCAGCAATCAGAGCCCGTTTGCGCAATGCACGCGCGGTTCGGACATCAACGCCAACCGTGACTGCCGATTTGTGGCATACACGAATTCAATCCAGGACTACTGGAATGACACTGTGCAGGACTACCAGACCATCAAGGTGCAGACTTTCAGCGGCAGCATCAATACCGCCTGTGGGCATGCGACCTCAGCTGTCGGGCCGTTCTACTGTCCCGGCGACACGACGGTTTATCTCGATCTCGGATTCTTCGATCAACTGACCGGCCAGCTTGGCGCGGAAGGCGGTGACGCCGCCGAGGCGTACGTGCTGGCTCATGAATTCGGTCATCACATTCAAAACTTGACGGGCACCATGCGGCGCGTGCAGAGCAGCGGGCAGGGCACCGGACCGACATCGCCCGCGGTGCGGCTTGAGCTGCAGGCCGATTGCTTTGCCGGCGTGTGGTTCCGGCATGCGACGGAAGACCCACAGAGCCCGATCACTCAAGTCACCCAAGACGATCTCGACCGAGCGGTGGACGCGGCGCAAGCCGTTGGCGACGACCGAATCCAGCAGAAGATGCAGGGTCAGGTCTCACCAGAGACCTGGACCCACGGCTCGGCCGCGATGCGGCGACAGTGGCTTGCCCAGGGCTTCAGCACCGGCGACCCGAACAAGTGCGATACCTTCGCCAGAAACGCCCTCAATTAAGCACGGCTAACCCCGCGATTGAGAAGGAGTGCGGCAGGGTGCCGCCTCGTGCCGTCGTCGTCACTGGCGCATCCACCGGCATTGGCCGCGCGACCGTTTTCGAGCTGGTAAGTGCTGGGTTCCATGTTTTCGGCACCGTACGTCGAAAAGCCGATGTGGAGAGCCTGCGCCAGCAATTCCCGGAGCTCGTTACGCCGTTTGATCATGGATTTGCTCGACGAGGAATCGGTACGCGCTACGGCCTCACCGCCAGGGCAAGGGCCCGGTGAGAGTCAGGCCGTCTGGACTCAGTTGCAGGTAACCCCGGTGGCGTGTACCGGGCAGTAGCCGAACGGATTCTTCTCCAGATACTGCTGGTGATAGTCCTCGGCGTAGTAGAAGTCACCCGCAGGCGCAATTTCAGTCGTGATGCGCCCGTAACCCGCGCGAGTGAACTCGGTCTGGAACTGATCGCGTACCTGCTCCGCAGTCGCCAGCTGCTCTGGTGAGGTTGTATAAATCGCCGACCGGTACTGGGTCCCGACATCATTGCCCTGCCGCATCCCCTGCGTGGGATCGTGGTCCTCGAAGAAGATCTTGAGTAGGTTCTCGTAGCTGATCTTGGCGGGGTCGTAACACACTTTCACGGTCTCGGTGTGACCGGTGCGGGCGCTGCAAACCTCCTCGTAGGTGGGGTTTGGGCTGAAGCCGCCCGCATAGCCGACCGCTGTGTTCGTGACGCCCGGCGTCTTCCAGAACAGCTTTTCAGCACCCCAGAAGCAACCGAGGGCAAAGTAGGCGACTTCTGAGCCCTTTGGCACCTGTTGCACCGGGATGCCAAAGATCTCATGGAATGTGGGGTTGACCAGCACTGACGTACTGCGGCCACGGAGTGCCTGCTCAGGCTCAATGAGCGTCGTTTTCGTGCGCGAGAACAACATGTGATTCAGTCTGCCTTTCTGCACCGCCGTTTGGAACGGTGGTTGCACTTAGGCAACGCTGACTGGCCATGGAGATGTTCCACCGCCTCTGTGCGCCCTGAGCTTGTCGTAGGTCGCTTCCAAAGGCTCGGTGCGCCATACCCAGCGACGTTGTGCAGGACACGCGTAGGCTGGCCTCTCGTGACAGCGACGCAGGGCTTCTCGACTCGGGCGATCCATGCCGGACAGGATCCGGATTCTGCGGTCGGCTCAGTCGTGCCACCGATCTACGCCACCTCCACGTTCATTCAGGACAAGGTGGGTGAAGCACGTGGCGGCTATGAGTACTCCCGCTCCTCCAACCCCACCCGTACGGCTCTGGAAGAGTGCATCTCGGCCCTGGAGGGCGGCAGGCACGGGCTGGCTTTTGCCAGCGGGCTCGCCGCGGAGGACACCCTGCTGCGGACCATCGCCTCACCGGGGAGTCATTTCGTGGTGCCGGACGACGCGTACGGCGGCACCTTTCGACTCCTTGCCCGAGTTCATCAGCGTTGGGGGCTATCGGCCGATCCGGCACATCTGACTCACCTCGATTCGGTTGCCGCTGCCATTACCCCAGGCCAGACCAAGGCCGTCTGGATCGAGACGCCGACCAATCCGTTGCTGAACATTGCCGACATTGCCGCGATTGCCGACTTGGCGCATGCAGCGGACGCGCTCGTTATCGTCGACAACACCTTTGCTACGCCGTACCTTCAACAGCCGCTGGAGCTGGGCGCAGATGTCGTGGTGCATTCGACTACGAAGTATTGCGGCGGGCACTCCGACATCATTGGCGGCGCGCTGGTGGTCAACGACGACGAGCTGGCCGAGCAGCTGAGGTTCCACCAGAATGCGATTGGCGGGGTGGCTAGCCCGTTCGACTGCTGGCTGGTATTGCGGGGCCTCCGCACCTTGGCCGTACGGATGGACCGGCATTGCGACAATGCCGAGCAAGTAGCCGCCTTTCTGGATGATCATGACCGAGTAGCCGAGGTGTACTTTCCGGGTCTCGACGCCCATCCTGGGCATGATCTGGCCAAGCGGCAGATGCGCCGATATGGCGGGATGGTGAGCTTCAGCGTGGCTGGTGGCGAGCAGGCGGCACTGAGGGTTTGCCAAGGTACCTCGGTGATCATCTTGGGGGAGTCCCTGGGCGGAGTGGAGTCCTTGATTGAGCATCCTGCCAAGATGACTCACGCCTCCGTGGCTGGCACCCAATTAGAGGTGCCTGGCGACCTGATCCGGCTAAGCGTCGGCATTGAGGATGTCGAGGATCTCATCGCCGATTTGGACAAGGCGCTGTCTTTTTAGCCTTGCTCTTGCAGGTTCCAGTTGATCGGCTCACCACCCGCCCGGACCAGTAGCTCGTTGGCCCGACTGAAAGGACGTGACCCAAAAAACCCGGCCGTAGCAGACAACGGAGACGGGTGGGCGCTCGCAAGGTAAGGCACTGAGCCAAGCATGGGGATCAGTGACTGTGCATCGCGTCCCCACAAGATCGCAACCAATGGGCCACCACGGGCGACCAGCGCCTCTATGGCCCGCTGTGTCACCTGCTCCCAACCCTTGCCGCGATGTGATCCGGAGCGACCGGGCTGCACGGTCAGGACCCGATTGAGCAGTAGCACCCCCTGGTGGAACCAGGGTGTGAGATCACCGCTGGCCGCCGGACGAATGCCCAGATCTGCCTGGAGTTCGGCATAGATGTTCTGCAGCGACCGTGGAATAGGGCGCACATGGGATGCCACCGAGAACGACAGGCCCACCGGATGTCCTGGAGTGGGATAGGGATCTTGCCCGACGATGAGGATCTTCACGTGGCTCAGCGGGCGGCTAAAGGCACGTAGCACATGCTCTCCGGCCGGCAAATATTGCCGGCCAGCGGCCAGCTCGGCGCGTAAGAAAGCTCCCATCGCTGTGATCGTTGCTGCCACTGGCTGCAGCGCCTCAGCCCAATCAGCGCTGACCAGCTCATTCAACGGGCGTGGACTCATGCATATCCCCCCTCGACGGCCCTGTCCTGGACGTCGCTACCTGATCTCGAGGCATCCGCCACGACAGCGCGGCCGCGACGAGCATCAGGGCGGCTCCGGCGCCGAATGCGGCCGGATACGACAAGGTGTCCGCCAGCAGGCCGGCGACCAGCGGCCCGACAATCGCCCCGATGTCAGAAGACATCGAGAAGACCGCGACCGCCGTGCCACTCCGACTTCCTGCTGCATCGCCGACAGCTGCCGCGGGCGCAGTGCCCAAGAAGGCTGAGGCGATGCCGTAGAGGCAGAGCACGACGATCAAGAGCCAAATGTTCGGTGCGAACGGGACTGCCATGATCGATACCGCCGCGACGGTGCCACCGAGAATCATGGCAGGCCGGCGGCCGACCGTGTCGGTGAATCGACCAGCTGGTCCGACAGCAATCGTCTGGACGACGGAGGCGCAGGCGAAAGCGATGCCGGTCCACGATGCCGGCCGATGGAGCAGCTCGACCACTAGCACAGGCACCAGTGATGACCGCACGCCGAACGAGGTCCATCCCTGAGCAAGGTTGGTGACACACGCAGCCTGATAGCGGGCGTCGCGTACGAGAGCGCGAAACGAGACTGCCGACTCGGCGTTCTCCTCCGGGGGTTTCGGGCCGCGACGACGCAGGAGCAGCAGACCTACTGTCCCGGCCACGGCAAGGGTGCCGGCATAGAAGAAGAAGGGAGCCGTTAGTGAGATCGCTGCTAAGGCTCCGCCCACTGCAGGCCCGGTTATCCCACCGATCAGGAAGCCGGCTTGGAAGAATCCAGCTGCCCGGCCGCGTACGCCTGCCTCCACCGAGGTCAGCAGCAAGGTGAACGCGGACACGGTGAACATGGCGGAGCCGATTCCGCCGACGCCGCGAAGCACCAGCAGTTGGATGTAGCTGCGCGAGATGCCAGCCAAGCCGCTGGAAATTGCCACAATGAAGATGCCTGTGGCCATGATGATCCGCTCACTGAAGACCTTGATCAGCCAACCGCAGAATGGGCTGGAGACCAGGCGCATCAAGGCGAATGCCGAAATGACCGCTCCTACTTCGGTGTTTCCGACGCCGAAACTCCGAGCAAAGACTGGTAGCACCGGTACGAGAACCCCGAACCCGACAGCCACACAGAACGCCACGAGGCCTAACACATAGACCTCACGGGGCAGCGAACTCCGTGCGCCGAGCCATGCCCGCGCAGCCCCCAGCCTGCCCACCGCCACAGTCTGCCTCCTTTTGTCTTGAACTATCCGTTCAACACCATCCCTGCCCCAGGGCCAGAGGCCACTAGGGTTGAGGAGCTCGACATGAAGACCCAGGAGGCGCCGAATGGGATCATCAGCTCGGAATGGGCCTAGGCAATCCGCACGCCGTACTCGCCGCACGCTGCCCGTGCTGGCCTCGGGTACCGGTAATGATCATGCAACGCCACTGCCGGAGACGGGGCCGGCACCGCAACCCGAACCGGTGGTCGCCCCCGCAAACGCTGCTGACTTAGCCGGCAGCGCTGTGCCTCGCGGCCTGCAGGTCGCGGCTGCCTGGTCCTGGCGGGTGATCCTGGTGACCATCCTGCTCGCGGGGATGGTCTGGCTGGCGCGCTACCTGTCTGAGGTCTTGATTCCCGTGGCGGTCGCCATCTTGTTGACTGCGCTCATGCTTCCAGTGGCCGAGGCCCTCAAGAAGGGGAGATGGGGGTTGCCGCGGGCAGCTGCGACGGCAATCACAGTGCTTGGCGCGATCGCCGCGATCGTCGCGGCTCTGATCGTGATCGGCGGACAGATTGCTGGCCAAGGCTCTGAGCTGTCAGCCAACGTCGTGAACGGCTTCAATAAGCTGAGCGACTGGCTCAGCAATGGCCCCCTGACCAACTGGCTTCGCAACGGCCCTCTACATCTGACCGCCAGCTGGCTGGATTCCTCAACGTGGATGTCGAAGATCACCGACTTTCTGAAAGCCAGCGGTAGCACGATCGCGGCCTACGCTGCCGAACTGGGCGCCGGGGTCGGGCATTTCCTTGCCGGGCTTGCGATCGCCCTCTTCTCCCTCTTCTATTTCATCTACGACGGCCGCGGCATCTTCACCTTTGTGCTGAGGTTCTTTCCGCGGGCTTCGCGGGATCGGGTGGACCAGGCGGCACTGAGAGGCTGGCGAGCGCTGTCGTCGTACGTGCGGGCAACAATTCTGGTTGCGCTCGCCGACAGCATTGGGGTGCTCATTGTGGCCCTGATCCTGGGTGTCCCAGCGGCTCCGGCACTGGCTGCGCTGGTCTTCATC
This sequence comes from Propionibacteriaceae bacterium, assembly GCA_036519615.1. Lineage (GTDB taxonomy): Bacteria > Actinomycetota > Actinomycetes > Propionibacteriales > Propionibacteriaceae > Microlunatus. The sequence continues at coordinate 12,887 of DATDKX010000149.1, read as the reverse complement.
GGCGCGTTTGTTCCGATCGTCGGCGCGCTGGTCTCAGGTTCGGTTGCAGTCCTTGTCGCCCTAGTCGCACTGGGATGGGTTCAGGCCTTGATCATGCTCGGCGGCGTGATCTTGGTGATGCAGGTCGAGGGCCATGTGCTACAGCCGTTCCTCTTGGGGCGGGCGGTGAAGTTGCATCCGCTGGCTGTCGTGCTTGCCATTGCGGTTGGCGTCATAGCAGCGGGGATCGTAGGTGCGCTATTGGCCGTACCGCTTCTGGCGTTCACCAAGTCCTTTGTCTTGTCACTGGCAGGAGGAGCGGAGCCACCCTTAGGCAGAGTCCATCCGCCAGCTCTGCCGCTGCATCGCCGTCAAGGATCGAAGACGGGCGAAGCCCGGGCCTAGAACACCGCGCCTAGAGCGCAGAGCCCTTCTTGTACATGGCGTAGGACATGTTCCAGTCCCCGTAGCCGTTGCCGTATTCCATGTGGCGGCTGCTTCCGGTTGTGACGACCGGGTCCCCGATGAGGGTGTGATTGAACAGCCAGGCCGCGTTCCCGGTGCTCATTCCGACGCAGCCGTGGCTGGCGTTGCGGCGCCCGAAATACGCCGCATTCCACGGCGCGGCATGGAGGAACTCACCGGACTGCGTGATTCGCATCGCGTACCGCACTCGAAGGCTGTAGTGCTCCTGCGCGCCAATCATCGTATTGGTCATCTTGGTGACGTAGAGCTTGTCCATGACCAGCTTGACGCCACTGCGGGTCTGCCAACCAGGCTTTCCGCCGCTCACATAAATAGTGCGGGCTAACTTGCCACTGCGGTACACCTTGGCGACGTCAGAAGACAGGTTGATCTTGGTGATCTGGGATCGGCCGACTTTGAAGTGGGTGCTCGCCGAGTTCTGACCATAGACGCCGCGGCCCGCGTACAAGCCATTGATGTCGGCTGTCACATTCACCTTGGTGCCCGGCTTCCAAAACTTCTGGGGCCGGTACCGCACCTGGGTGCTGGAGTACCAATGCCAACTGCCTGCTTGGGCTGGAGAGGAAGTGACGTGCAGATTCTTCTCGATCGTTGCCTTGTTCTTGATCGGCACGTCAAAGGTCAGCACCACTGGCATGCCCACACCGACAAGGCTTCCCTTGAGGGGATATAGCTGCGGATAGGTCTGCTTATTTAGCGGCAGGTTGTGGGTACGGAAAGTCGTCGTCGTGGTCTTGGACTCATTGACCGTGTTCTTGCCGGTAGAGATCAACTTGTAGGCGGTGGCCGGCTCCAGGCGATCGCCCGCCGTCCATGTGGTGCGGTCCTTGCTGATCTTTCCCGCGACGGTGTCCTGATGTTTGCGACCCTGACGAGTGGTGTTGGTATAGGAAAGTTTGACCTTCGTCAGGGTGCCGGAGCTCGCTTTGACGCTCACCACAGTGTTGACCTTGATGTTGGTTGCGCCGTCCTTGACGTTCGGCTCCAGGAGAACCGGATCCGGCGTTGGCGTCGGCACCGGCTGGGTGGAAGCGGCAGCGTTCGGTGGTTGCGAACTCGACCCTGCTGGGTCGGAGGGCGTGCTGGCACAAGCGGCCAGCGCTGTTGCGAGCAAGGCCGCTCCAGCGCTGGCATACAGCCTGCGCATTGCCCTGGTCGGCATCAACAAACCCCCACGCTCGGAGCCTCGATCTGACAGATACCAACATCCTCGGCGTACCGAACTAAGTAACTAATGTGCCATCCGCCGACGACGTACTCCTAATTGACCTACTTAATGTGCCATTGAGGCAAGGTCGGCATCGACCGACTCGCGGGGCGTTGCAGAATCGGAATGCTGGCCCCGCCCTTTGAGTGGCTTCTCTCTCATTGTGATAGCGATGACAAACGCAATTGCCATGAATGGCACCGCCACCAGGAAGACGTCGTCCATGGAGCGGGTGAACGCCTCGAGGACCCAGCTCTTGATTGGTTCTGGCAGCGCCTGGATAGCGGTGACATCGTTTGTCTCTATCGGCCCGCCAGGCGCGTGGCCCTGCGCCGCGCCGACGATCTCATTCAGGTGGTGCTTGAGTCGGATATTCAAGATGGCGCCGAGTAGTGCGGTACCGATGGCGCCGCCCATCGACCGGAAGAACGTCACAGACGCGGTAGCCACACCCATGTTTCGCCGATCGACACTGTTCTGCACCGCAGTCACTACGACCTGCATCGTCAGGCCGAGCCCCATCCCGAATGCGAACATGATCAGCGCGATGACGTAGTACGGGGTGTCGACCTCGAGCGTCGAGAAGGCGAACAGGGCTCCGCCAACGACTAGGGCGCCGGTAATCGGCATCCATTTATAACGACCGGTCCGCGACATGATCTGGCCGCCGCCGATCGAGGTCGTGAAAATGCCTACAACAAGCGGCAACATGGCTAGACCGGAGTGGGTCGCACTAAAGCCTCTCACGGCTTGCAGATAGATCGGTAGGAAGATCAGGCCGCCGAACATCCCGATGCCCATGATCATCGCGAAGGTGATGTTGGAGGTGAATGTCCAGTGCGTGAAGAGTTCCAGCGGAATTATCGGCTCCTTCGCCTTGGATTCCACTAGAACGAACAGTGCGCCCAGCACGACGGTGCCAACAAGGAGCCCAATACCGGTTGCTGAGCCCCAGCCCTTGTCCGGACCAGCCCAGCTGAGGTACAGCACCAGGCAGGTGACCGAGCCGACTATGGTCGCCGCACCGAGATAGTCGACCGAGGCCTGGCGACGGACGTGATGCAGCTTCAGCGCGACTGAGGTAACGACGAGCGCAACCGTACCGATCGGAATGTTGATGAAGAAGATCCATTCCCAACCCAGATTGTCGGTGAACCAACCGCCAAGCAGCGGACCGGCGACCGATGAGACGCCGAACACGGCTGCGAACATGCCTTGATACTTTCCGCGCTCACGAGGCGGAATCACATCGCCGATAACGGCGAGCGCAAGTGACATCAGGCCGCCGGCGCCAAGGCCTTGTACGGCTCGCCCGGCGATCATGACATTGATTCCGGAGGCGCTGAGGAAGTCGGCGATCTCAGGGGAGAAGCCACAGATCAGCGAGCCAATCAAAAAGATCACGATTGCGGCTTGGAAGATCGGCCGCCGGCCACGGAGATCAGAAATCTTGCCCCAGAGCGGAGTGGCAGCAGTTGAGGTCAGCAGGTACGCCGTAACCACCCACGAGAGCTTGTCGAGACCGCCCAACTCAGAGGTGATCTTGGGCAACGCCACCGCGACAATGCTTTGATCGAGCGCCGCGAGGAACATGCCAGCCATCAGTCCACCGAGGACGACAAGAATCTGACGGTGGCTCAGGTAGTCACCGCCATGGCCGGTGGGTCCTATCTGTGAGGTGGAATCCTGCTTGGCCTCTGTCAACCCGACTGTCGTCGGGCCTGCAGAGCCTGCGGCGCTGGACTCCTCCTCCGTTCCATCCTCGAGGGCGTGACGCGGCTGGTACTTAGTCATGCTTTCTCCATCGACTGGGTAAGAGCCTCGACATCAGCGGCGAAGCGGGTCAGAAGCCGGTCAAGTTCTTCAAGATCGCGGGGATCCCATGGCTCGAGGCACTTCTCCAGCAGAGAGCGTCGCGTGTTGAGCGCAGCTTCGAAGCGTTCCAGACCGGCAGCGCTCAACTTGACGCGTTGGGCGCGGCCATCGGCTGGATCGGGCGTCCGCTCGATGAGTCCTGCGCTATGCAGCTGAGCAATGTGCCGCGAAACGGTGGACGCATCGAGCCCTGCGCAGGCGGCCAGATCTGTTACCCGTTGAGGTCCAGCCGCAGCTAAGGTCTTCAAGAGCCAGAACGACCCGCTATCAACCGTCTCGCCCTGAGTTCGCTGCCGCATGAGGCGCCCCACGCTCAGCAGAGCATGCATGAGTGAATTCACTGACGCTGTGCGCGAGGAGGAGCGCGACTTGGCAAGAGCTTGCACGTCAGCAACCATAACTAGTTGTATGCAGCACGCAAATTTTTTTTTCGAAATAGCTTGATGACGGAGCGCAGAGGGAGCCCGGCGCTCCGCCACGTAGGACGACTCATCAACCGGGGCGCCGCTCCATCGCCGAGCGTTGCTGGCCGGTCGTTTGCGCGGTTCTGGTTGGAAACGTACGCCTCGAAACCTACCCTCAGGGAATAGCCCTATGCCGCCCTGAAATATAAAGCTGACCTTCTTTTCTCGAAAGATGGGATTTACATTCGGTGTATGACTAATCCAGACATCACACCCATCCTTGAGGAGCTTGCCGCCGGACGCATCGACGCCGCCGAGGCAGCCCGTCGAATCGACGCGTTGAAGGCCTCGCAATCGACCTCAGAGACAACGTCGGAACCAACCAATGAACAGCTGGCAGGGTCGGCCGCCGACTCCGATGCCTGGGCTGCAGTCACTGACCAGCCGCAGCAGGCCGCCTATGGCTCTAAGGCTTCCGACTCGGAGTTCAAAGCGGAGGAGCCGGTGGAGGCGAAGCCGGTCAATACCGGCGGCGTGGAGCGGATTTCTGTGCGAGCGATCGGCCGCCGAGTTCGCATCATCGGTGAGACCTCAGTAGCCACGCTATCTGCCGACGGGCCTCACGTGCTGCGTCGTAACGGCTCGGTCCTGGAGGTCTCCAGCGATGGTGAACTGGGTGCCTCCCTTGACGGCTTCAGCATTCTGAGAGGTGCCACTCGGAGCCTGGACGACTTCCGATCCCTCGGCCTGGGTAAGGAGCTGTTTCTGCGTGTAAACCCGAATGTGATCGTCGATGTCGAGGTGACGGCAGGCAGCTTGAACACCGAACAAGTCCCGCATCTCGGCAAAGTGCGGGTGACCGCCGGAGCCGCGAAGCTGCTCGATATAGCTGAGATCAACGACGCTCTTATTCAGGCGGGGCAAGCCACGATCAAGGGCACCATCAAGTCTGGTCGTAACCGGATTCGCGCCGAATCCGGAAGTTTGTCGATCACCTTGGATGATGACTCAGACGTGACCGTTACAGGCGAGGCTCAGCTCGGCAAGATCAGCTGGACGGGCGGTCACAACGGTGCAGGCGACGAGGTTGTGATGGGCAACGGCAGCGCCAAGCTTGAGATCGAGGTCGTCATGGCCCACGCTCTCGTTCGTGTGGGTTCTGACCTGACCAGCGACGCGGGTGTCGGCTGATGGAGCGCTCCCGCAGACCACAGGAGCGGATTGAGCACCGCGCACCGAGCGATTGCCCGGTGTGCGGTGCTGAGCTTGCGGTCATCCGGCTTGGCTGCCCCTCGTGTGGCACCGAACTGGCCGGCGTTTTTCGGCCATGTGAGTTCTGCGCGCTCAATGACAAGGAAACCGAGATGCTTCGAGTGTTCCTTGGCTCCCGGGGGAACCTTCGTGAGGTCGAGAAGCACCTAGGGGTCTCCTATCCCACGGCTCGCCTCCGATTTGCCGAATTACTGGAAAAGCTGGGCCTCGGCGAGGCGACCGAACCCGAGACGGCGTTGAGCCGGGATCAGATTCTTTCTGAGGTCGCCTCAGGGGCGTTGAGCCCGGCCGAGGCTCAGGACTTGATAAGCCGGCTTTAGCCGTGAAACGCCTCGACCTTGACAACAGTGACGTTGATCATGCGGCCATTCGGCGCTACGTAGGAGACGGCGTCGCCGGTCTTCTTGCCAAGGATCGCGGAGCCGAGCGGGGACTGCGGGCTGTAGACGTTGGTTGAGTCGACGCTGTTGTCGAGTCCCAGCAGCTCTCGCGATCCCAGTAGGAACGTATCGGTATCGGATTCGTCACCGTCAAAGGCGATGGTCACTCTGGTTCCTGGGGCCACCTCTTCGGCGTTCGCCGGAGCTTCGCCGACTTGGGCCTGGTTCAGCATGTAGATCAGCTGTCGAATTCGGGCCTCCTGGTGTGCCTGCTCCTCACGCGCGGCGTGATAGCCGCCGTTCTCGCTGAGGTCACCTTCTTCGCGCGCCGCGGCGATCTTGGCAGTCACCGCAGCACGCCCTGCCCCAGAGAGGTAATCAAGCTCCATTTTGAGCTTGTCGTAGGCCTCCTGGGTCAGCCAAATGGCCTGGGCGGAGTTTTCAGACATCCCACTAGGTTATCAAGGACGCGCTAAATCAAAGTCATGTGACAGTGCACCCTTTGATCACTACTGCAGTGGCTCGTCGCAGGGTGGTCAGGACGAGATTCACATTGACGATCTGGTGAGTGCTGGCCGCAATCGGCACCTGCTGTTCACCGACTGGCTGAAAATCTACGGCCTGTGCCAGCACCCGGCAGGTGACCGGCACAGTTGGATCCTGTCGCTGGACGGAGATCGTGACCGAGACAGAAGTGTCGGAAGTGATCTGATAAGACTGCACGTGGGCTGCGGCAGCCGGCTGGGAGTGCCGGAGCGCGGTCCAGATGAGCCACGTCAGGGCGAGCACGACACCAACGCTGATCAAAGCCACCAGCAGCGGGCGTGGCATTCGCGGCTTGGGGTAACGGCGGCGCAGTCGCTCAGCGGCATCGGTCACGCCCACAATTTATGTGGCGGCTTCTCGCTACGTTGCTCCGGAAGTGATGTCGTGATTGCCCAGGAAGCTCGTGCGTGTCTCGGTAGACGGGAGGCAGCGACACTCCGAGTGCGCGCGGTGGCAGCATGACCGCCATGTCTCGTCCCGCACTACGGGTGGACTCTCAGGGCGACCACTTGAGACTGTTGCACGTGCATGCGCACCCCGACGACGAGTCGAGTCGGGGAGCCGCGACGACGGCCAAGTACGTGTCTGAGGGAGTCGAGGTTGTCGTCGCAACCTGTACGGGTGGTGAGCGCGGCTCGATCCTCAATCCAGCGATGGACCGGCCGGACATCTTGGCCAACATCGCCGACATCCGTCGACAGGAAATGGATCGCGCCAGGGAAATCCTTGGCATCCAGCAGGTGTGGCTTGGTTTTGTCGATTCGGGTCTACCGGAAGGCGATGATCCACCGCCGCTTCCCGAGGGCAGCTTCGCGCGTACTGACCTGGCTCTTGCTGTGGCCCCGTTGGTCGAGGTGATTCGCTCGTTTCGACCCCACGTCATGACCACGTACAACGAGAACGACGGCGGTTATCGCCATCCCGACCACGTCATGTGTCACAAGATCAGTGTTGCGGCATTTGAAGCAGCAGCCGACCCGGATGCTCACCCAGAGCTCGGTGAACCATGGCAGCCGCTCAAGCTCTATTACTCGTTTACTTTCCACCGCGATCGGACTGTGGCGCTGGATCGCGCAATGGTCGCGCGCGGCCTCGAGTCGCCGTACGCCGAGCGGCTCAGTGACTGGCCCGAAGACCCCAAACATGCTGCTCGTATCACTACTCGGATCGCCTGCGCCGACTACTACGACATTCGTGATCGGGCATTGCTGGCGCATGCGACCCAGATCGATCCGGATGGATCGTGGTTCGTCGTGCCGCTGGAGGTGCACAAGTCGGCTTGGCCGACGGAGGAGTGGCAGCTAGCACGCAGCCTGGTTGAGACGAGCATTCCCGAGGACGATTTGTTCGCAGGAATCGCCGTACCCGCGGCGAGTAGAGTTTCAGCATGATCCTTCTGGACGTCGACCCGAACATTGTCAAGCCGGGTTGGACGCCCTTTTTCGTCGTGCTCCTGCTGGCTGTTGCCTTGGTGTTTCTGTACCTGAGCATGCGTAAACAGTTCCGAAAGATCCGCATCCCCGACGATGCTGAGGACCAGGCAGAAGATTCCCCATCTGAACGCCAGCCGGGTACGCCTAGCTGAGTCCGGTCGCCCAAAGGATGACCGGCCGCAACCGCCTTGCTTCGGCAACGAGCCCGTACCTGCTTCAGCATGCCGACAACCCCGTGCACTGGTGGCCATGGTCGGATGAGGCGTTCGCGGCGGCAGCGGAACGCCAGGTGCCGGTCTTCCTTTCGGTGGGTTACGCTGCGTGCCACTGGTGCCACGTAATGGCGCATGAGTCTTTCGAGGACCCGCAGCTCGCTTCCGTGATCAACGATCAGTTTGTCGCGATCAAGGTTGATCGCGAGGAACGGCCCGATGTCGATGCGGTCTATATGCAAGCCACCCAGGCGCTGACCGGGCAAGGTGGCTGGCCAATGAGCGTCTTCCTCACTCCAGACCGCAAACCGTTCTATGCCGGTACCTACTTTCCGCCGACGCCACGGCACGGCCTACCGTCGTTCAGGCAGGTTTTGCAGGCAATCAGCGACGCCTGGCGCGATCGCCAATCAGAGCTACTGCTGAGCGCCTCCGAGATCGTTCGCCAGCTCACGGAGCAGGCGCCGTTTGCCGGCGCCGCAGAGCTGACTGCAGCGGACTGTGAGAAGGCGCTCCTAGCTCTGCAGGGAGAGTTCGACACGATGTACGGCGGTTTCGGGCGAGCGCCCAAGTTCCCACCCTCGATGGTCCTCGAAGCATTGCTTCGTGATGGCTCCGAGCAGTCGATGGTCATGAGCGGGAAGACCTTGGATGCGATGGCACGCGGGGGTGTCTACGACCAACTCGGCGGTGGATTCGCGCGCTATAGCGTCGACGCGGGCTGGATCGTGCCGCATTTCGAGAAGATGCTGTACGACAACGCCTTGCTTCTTGCGGTGTATGCCCACTGGTGGCGCCGCACCGGCAATCCACTGGCTCAACGCATTGTCACTGAGACGGTGGTCTGGCTGCTGCGCGAGATGCGGACCGAGCAGGGCGCCTTCGCTGCCAGCCTCGATGCCGATTCGGAAGACGATCATGGTGAGCTCCGAGAGGGCGCTTACTACGTCTGGAACCGTGATCAACTCCAGGCAGCCCTCGGGCAGCAAGACGCGGCGTGGGCAGCCGAGGTCTTTTCGGTTACACCGGGCGGCACCTTCGAGCATGGTGCCTCGACCTTGCAGCTGCTCTCCGACCGTGATCAACTCCGACTGACAGACGTCCGAGAGCGGCTTCGGATCGCTCGTGAGCAACGCTCGCGCCCGGGGCGCGACGACAAGGTCGTCGCTGCCTGGAACGCGTTATTGGTTGCTGGCCTGGTGCAAGCCGGGATGATCTTTGATCGTCCGGAGTGGCTGAAGATCGCGACTCAGGTGGCCGAGCACCTCTGGCGGCTGCACTGGCGAGACGGTCGGCTACGCCGCACGTCACGTGATGGAGTCGTCGGCGACGCGTTCGGCATCCTGGAGGACTACGCAGCATTTGCGCTTGCTGCCGTAGGACTGGCGGCGGCCCATGCGGAGCCGCTGTGGCTCACCCGTGCCGAGCAGCTTCTCGAAGTGATCATGGAGCAGTTCGACGATCCCGCTGGTGGCTTCTTTGACACCGCAGCGGATGCCGAGCAGTTGTATGCCCGACCCCAGGACCCAACTGACAACGCCACTCCGTCAGGGCTCAGTGCGGCCGTTCACGCGCTGCGGCTGATGGCCGAACTAACGGGAGAGGACCGCTACGCCAGCCGGGCCGATCAAGCAGCCGCGAGCGCGGGTGCGCTGCTCCGGCGAGCGCCGCGGTTTGCTGGTTGGCTGCTCGCCGACACCATCAGCCAGACATCGGAGCGCAGGCCGGTTGAGGTCGCAGTGGTTGGACTTGACGATGCGGCTCGAGGCGAGCTGGTGCGGCTGGCTCACCAGCTCGCACCGGCCGGATCAGTCGTTGTCGCTGGCCTGCCCGACCAACCGGGTCTGGCGTTGCTCGCCGATCGGCCGATGATCAACAACCGACCGACTGCTTATGTCTGTCGGCACTTCGTCTGCCGGCTTCCAGTTACCTCACCGGAGGACTTGGCCAGTCAGCTAAAGGGCAGTTGACAGATCAGCTCCGCAGCTCTCATCAGATTGTGATCAAGAAGATAGCCGCGTAGTGGCAGACGAAGCCGGCGATGGTGCCAACGTGGAAGATCTCGTGGTAACCGAACCAGGCCGGACAGGGGTCGGGACGCTTTTGGGCGTAGACGATTGCGCCCAAGGTGTAACAGATGCCGCCGGCAAGAATCAAGATCAGTACCGTTAGCCCGGCGGCGTGGTAGAAGGCTCCCAGCCAGCCAAGGGCGGTCCAGCCCATCACGATGTAGAGCACGGTGTAAAGCCAGCGAGGCGCCGACAACCACAACAACCGAAAGAGCAGACCGCCCACCGCGGCAGACCAGATCAGAACGAGCAAGATCATCCGCGATGCTCCGTCAAGCAAGATCAACGCCAGCGGTGTATAGGTTGCTGCGATAAATACGTAGATATTCGAGTGATCCATCCTGCGCAAGATCGCTTGGCCACGCGTCCCCCAGGTTCCGCGGTGGTAGGCGCCACTTGTTCCAAATAGCAGCACCGAAGCAGTAAGGAAGACCGCGCCTCCTGCCGCGCCAGCAGGTGTCGCGGCGAGGCTGATGAGCACGATGCCGGCGGCAAGTGCGAGGGGAGCCATGCCAGCGTGCAGCCAGCCACGAAGCCGAGGCTTGACGACGGCGAGTACGTCCCCCAGCGGCGTCTCGTTGTCATCTCCCGGACTCAGTTGCGAGTGTCGGCCTCCGCCAAGATGAACAGTCGGCACGCTTTACCCTTCGCTGAGGACGGCTTGGTTACTGCTCGGTAGCGTTAGCGTAGGGGACCGCGTCGCCAAGACCAACCGTTGCTGCAGGGCCTGATTGCAGATCGCGGAGGGATACGCTGCCAGTTGTGGCACGTCTCGACCGCTGGCGCGAGTTCGTCGATCGGCTTCACCCTTCGGGACTGCTCTATGCCACCTATGAGCATCGGCTCATCGCCGAGCTGGACCCCGATAGGTTGCCGCGCCACGTCGCCGTACTGGCCGATGGAAATCGTCGGTGGGCGCGCACCAACGCGCCTGGCCAAGCCTTGGTTGCCGGCTATCAGGCCGGCGCGGACAAGCTCAAGGAATTTGTGGGGTGGTGTGACGAGATTGGAATCCCAGTCGTCACCTTGTGGGTGCTCTCGACCGACAACCTGTCTCGCAGCCATCGTGTCGAGATCGAGCCACTCCTCGGGGTGATCGAGCACATGGTGAGCGATCTGGCCGCGACCCGACGCTGGCGAGTACATCCTGTGGGCGCGCTGGATCTGCTACCTGCTCAGTCAGCCAAGCGGCTCAAGATGGCTGATCGGGATACCGCAGATATCAACGGGATGCTCGTCAACATCGCCGTCTCGTACGGCGGGCGCCACGAGTTGCGCGACGCGGTTCGCTCGCTGCTTGCCGAGCATGCCAAGAACGGCACATCCATCGATGAACTCGCCCAGACCCTTGACATCGAGCACATCGCCGAGCACCTCTACACCAAGGGCCAGCCGGACCCTGATTTGATCATCAGAACGTCTGGCGAGCAGCGGCTGTCCGGGTTCTTGATGTGGCAGTCGGCGCATAGCGAGTTCTATTTCTGCGAAGCGCTGTGGCCCGACTTCCGGAAGGTGGACTTCATCCGTGCGCTGCGCTCGTACGGGCAGCGGGAGCGCCGCTTCGGGCGCTGAATGGCAGTGCGGGATCGGTCGCGGGTCTGGCCACGAGCCGTGCTCAATGTTCGGCCGGTTGATTTGATTTCTTCCCTGATGAGTGGGTAGTTCGGCAAGTGGGTGTGGAGGAACCCACGCCCGGTCGAGGGAGGCACCAGATGTCCACCGTCAGCCGTGTCCCAACCCCAGTGCCGTCGTCGGTCCGCAAGGTCATCGTGGCGAGCCTGATCGGCACGTCACTTGAGTGGTACGACTTCTTCATCTACGGGACCGCCGCAGCTCTGGTCTTTAACAAGATCTTCTTTCCAAGCTTCGAGCCGCTGGTCGGCACGTTGCTCGCCTTCGCCACTTACGCTGTCGGCTTCATTGCCCGGCCGTTGGGCGGGTTGATCTTCGGCCACTACGGCGATCGGATCGGTCGCAAGAACGTCTTGGTGGTGACGCTGCTCCTGATGGGCATTGCCACATTCGCCATTGGCCTGATTCCGACGTACGCAAGCATCGGCGTCTGGGCGCCGATCCTGCTGGTCGCACTCCGCTTCCTGCAGGGTCTCGGCCTCGGCGGGGAGTGGGGCGGTGCGGTGTTGATGACCATGGAGTCCGGCGACCCCAACCGCCGTGGTTTCAACGCCAGCTGGCCACAGGTCGGCGTTCCGCTCGGCCTGCTGCTGGCGAACGGTGTGCTGTCGCTGATGGGCGTACTGACCAACGAACCGGCGTTCTTGAGCTGGGGCTGGCGGGTGCCGTTCCTGCTTAGCGGCGTGTTGGTGGTTGTCGGTCTATGGATCCGGCTGACGATCGCGGAGAGCCCGCTGTTCCGTGAGGTCGAGGAGTCACACACCAAGGCCGGTGCGCCGATCCTCGAGGTGCTGCGACGCTACCCCAAGCAGGTACTGCTTGCCGTGGGCGCTCGCGTCGGCGTCGATGTCGCGTTCTACACCTTCGTGCTGTTCATCACTACCTACGTCGCCACGTATCTCAAGCTGCCCCGGAACTACGCTCTGAACGCGGTGCTCATCGCTGCCGCCGTCCAGGTTGTGTTGATCCCGTTCTTCGGCAGTCTGTCTGACCGGTTCGCGCGCCGGCCTGTTTACCTGGCTGGGGCGATCGGCGCCGCAATCTGGGTCTTCGTCTTCTTCATCCTGCTTGACACAGGTCAGTTCTGGCTGATCGTGCTCGCTGCGGTAATTGCGCTAGTCCTTCATGCGGCGATGTACGGTCCGCAAGCGGCTTTTATCTCCGAGATGTTTCCAACCAAGGTTCGATACACAGGTGCGTCGATGGGCTACCAGCTGGCCGGCATTATCGGCGGGGCGCTCGCGCCGATCATCTCCGTAGCCTTGCTCGACCGTTTCGACACCTCGGTCGCCGTGTCCCTGTACGCGGTAGCGATGCTTCTGATCACCATCGTCTGTGTGCTGCTGGCACCAGAGACATCGAAGATCGACCTGCACGCTGACCCCGTGACTC
>DATDKX010000148.1:0-7904 GCA_036519615.1 Propionibacteriaceae bacterium | reverse complement strand
CCTCGAGCCCGGTACGCCCACGCCGAGAGCTCGGCTCGAACTGGTTCGGGCCATCGTCGAGGCAGGTCTGCCGTGCCAGGTGCTAGTCGCACCTATCTTGCCCATGATCACCGATAGCGATGAGCAACTTGATCAAACCCTTGGCGAGATCGCGGCCGCCGGCGCGACTGGTGCAACTGTGTTCGCGCTGCATCTGCGTCCCGGCGCCCGCGAGTGGTTCATGCGCTACCTGCACGGCCATCACCACCCGCAGCTGGTCGAGGCGTACGCGGAGCTCTATCGCAACGGCTCCTACGTCACACGCTCGTACGCGTCCGATTTGGCTCGGCGATCTGCGGCGCTACTACGCAAGCACGGTCTTAATCGAAAAGACAGCATGCTGCGCATACCCGACAATCAGAAGGCGGCGATCCCACCACATCTCGCCTTGAGTGAGCCGAGTCTCTTCTGATCAACGCAGATCTCGAAAGAAAGCTCGAAGATCACCAACCAGGAGCTTCGGCTCCTCCATGGCCGCAAAATGACCGCCCTCGGAATGTTCGTTCCAATAAGCCATCTGATGCTGCGGGTCCATGAACCGCCGCATGATCGGCTCGGTGTTGAACACCACCCAGCCGCTCGGCACGCCAGACGGCGCGACCCAGTCGAGGTTGGAGTGCGCGGCCTCGGACAGGAAACGGGCCGCGGTAGCGCCGCTCCGGGTAAACCAGTAGAGGCTGACATTGGTCAGCAGTTGATCACGATCCACTGCCTCGTCTGGCGTCTTTGATGCTGGATTGGTCCAGGTCTGGAACTTCTCGACGATCCAGGCAAGCTGGCCGACAGGCGAGTCGGTCAACGCTGCCGCAATGGTCTCGGGCCGGTGACCCTGCAGGTCGAGGTAGCCGCGTTCCGCGCGCCAGGCCGTACGCTCCCGCTCTACTCGTGCTCGCTCGTTGTTGGTGAGGTGTTCTGGGATGGGGAACTGCTCACCAGCAAGGCCCAGGGCGCCCGGGTCGGTGACCACAATCGTCCCGACCACGTGCTCGGCATCGGTGGCGCCAAGCCGGCCAGCGACGCCGGCGCCAATGTCGCCGCCATGAGCGCCGTAGCGCGAGTAGCCGAGTCGCGCCATGAGCTCAGCAAAAGCCGCAGTAGTGCGTCCGAGCTCCCATCCCGTCTGTCGAACCGGCACGGAGAATCCAAAGCCAGGCAACGACGGGATGACGAGATCAAATGCGTCCCGCGGATCGCCGCTATGAGAACGCGGATCGCTTAACGGCCCGATCAGCTCCAAGAACTCGACCACCGACGACGGATAGCCGTGGATGATCACCAAGGGCAACGCATTCGGCTCCGGCGATCGAACGTGCAAGTAGTGGACTTGCTGACCGTCGATCTCGGTGGTGAACTGCGGAATCTCATTGAGTCCGGCCTCCTGGCTCCGCCAATCGAAGCTATGCCGCCAGTAGTCGGTCAAGTCCTGCAGGTAGGGCAAGGGCACGCCGCGGCCAAAGTCCGTACGCTCATCCGGCGCGGGATCTGGCCAGCGGGTGAAGTCGAGGCGGCGATGAAGATCATCCAGCTCGACGTCGGTGATCTTGATCTGGAACGGTTGGGTAGCGGTAATTGTCGTCATATCACTCACGCTAGAGACAATCGCGGAAGATTTCGTTCCGCGATTGCTGCCAAACTTCAGGAATATGTGGCACACCTCTACCCGCCTGCTCCAGCTGCTCGCAATGCTGCAGGCGCGCCGTGACTGGTCCGGCCAAGAGCTGGCATCCCGCCTCGAGGTAAGCACCCGGACAATAAGGACCGACATCGAGCGCCTGCGCGACCTGGGATATCCGGTGGAGGCGAGCCCTGGCGTCGGCGGTGGTTACCGCCTCAGTCACGGGACCACCATGCCGCCGTTGCTCCTCGATGATGAGGAAGTTGTGGCCGTCGCAGTCGCGCTGCGTACCACCGCCGGTGCGGGAGTCACCGGAATCGAGGAGGCGTCCTTACGAGCGCTCGTCAAGCTTGAGCAGCTGCTGCCGAGCCGCTTGCGGCACCGCATCGATGCCATGCGGACCGCGACAGTGACTGTCCCTGGAGCTGGACCAACGGTTGATCTCGCGGTGCTGAGCGCAATTGCGGGCGCGATCCGAGCCAGCGAGCGCCTGCGCTTCGATTATGTGGACCACAACGGCCGGCAGAGCATGCGGACTGCGGAGCCGCAACGGCTCGTCGTTTGGGGCCGTCGCTGGTACCTGCTTGGCTGGGACACCGATCGCGCAAATTGGCGTACGTTCCGGGTTGACCGACTTAAGCCACGGACACCAACCGGACCTCGATTCACGCCACGTATCTTGAGCGACGATGAAGCATCCAGGTTTGTGCAACGCTCCGCAGGCACCGCTACCTGGCGTTACCGTGCTCGCATTCGCATCCATGCGCCGCTTGATCATGTGAGGGCGCTACTTCCGTTGGCAGTGGAGGCGTATGCGGACGGTCCGGATCGATGCATTATCGAGGCCGGTTCGGATACGCCGCATCAACTCGCCCTCTATGTGGGGTTGCTCGACACCGACTTCGACATTCTCGAGCCACCGGACCTGGCTGAAGCATTCATCCGCCTTGCCGAGCGCTATCAGCGAGCCGCTCACGCGCTCACTGCAGATAAATAGCCGGCATCCGTAGCGTCGCGTCGACCGGTAACCCAAGCGCGGTGGCCAGATCGGTCAAGTCCTTCATGGTGCCGGTCACCGCCCATGGCAGTGCCGTTCGCACCCAGGTCCGCGGGTCCTCGCTGTTTCTCGGCCGGCTCAGACGTGCCAGCGGCGGTATTCGGATCGCACCCAGCACGGGTGCATCCTCGGGCAGACTTGCCCGTTCTCGAGCAATGCGAACCGCATCGCGCAGCCCACCAAGCTCATCCACTAGCCCGGCCTCGAGCGCATCCCGGCCCGTCCACACGCGCCCCCTGGCGACGGCTTCGATGTCGGCAATGGGACGCTGTCGACCCTCGGCCACCTTCCCCACGAAGTCGTTGTAAAAGGCATCGACGGTTGCCGCGAAGCGCGTGCGCTCGTCCTCGGTAAAGCTGCGACGGGCGGAGTACATCAGGGCATGGGTGCCCTGCTGCACTGTGCCGGTGCTGACTCCGAGACGTTCCAGCAGGCTGTCCACCACTAGCTTGCCGCCATAAACGCCGATCGAGCCGGTCAAAGTCGCGGGCAGCGCGACAATCACGTCCGCCGGGCATGCGATGTAGTACCCCCCAGAGGCCGCCACATCGCCCATCGAGATAATGACTGGCTTGTCGGCTTCACGCAGCCGGCAGACCTCACGCCAGATCACCTCAGATGCGACCGCCGAGCCGCCCGGCGATTCGACTCGTATCACCACAGCCCTGGCCCGATCGTTGTCGTGCGCAGCCCGCAGCTGTGCTGACACGGTGTCGCTACCGGCCTGGCGACCCATCGGGCCGCGCCGGGTGCGACCGGTGGTGATCCCACCCCGGACATCGACCATGGCAACATGGCCACGGCGATGCGGCGGCGGAGCTAGCTTGCGGTGGGGGCGCCAGCGATCGGCAAACAGCAGCTCAGATTTGCCGCCGGTACGAGCCCGCATCGCGTCGTAGGCCTGATCGCGATAGCCGAGCCGGTCAACCAGCCCGGCGGCTTGGGCCTCGGGAGCAGTACGGGGTCCGGTGTTGACCAGCTCGCGTACTTGATCAGAAGTCAGACCACGCGCGTCGGCGATGGTTTCCACCGCGTCGCTGAAGACCGACTCGGTGAGCCGTTCCAAAGCCTCACGATGCGCTGCGGTGAATTCCTTACGCGTTAGCACATCCACCGCGTTCTTGTACTCATGCCGCTGCTCGAACTGAGGCTCTATACCAAGGCGGTCTAGCGTGCCTCGTACGAAGGAGGTTTCGATGCCGACTCCGAGCAGGCTGACTTCTCCGCCAGGCTGCAGCCACAGCTCACCAAACGCCGTTGCCAGCACGTAAGCCGACATGCCGCGCGACCCGAGTTCGCCGAAAGTCTCCACCCATGCCAGCGTCGGCTTGCCACTCGCGGCGAAGGTCTGCACGCCGCGCCGGAGCTCCTGCATCGTGGCCCACGGCCACATACCGCCGACCTTGGCAATCAGCCCGACGACGTGCCGGTCATCGGCCGCCTCATGCAGCGCGCGCAAGGTTGGACGCAGCAGTCGGCGGCTCCGAGCGCGCAGGCGCGCGATCGGGTCATCTGGCTCAGGTGCGACGAGAGGCTCACTGAGGTCGAGTTCGAGCAGTGTCTGCGGCCGTCGGCCGGGAAAGGCAGCCATGACCTCCACCGTAGATCAGCCGGTGACTACTCAGAGGAATGAGGCCTGCTCGATAAAGGCACTGTATTCAGTCGCGACCTGCTCCGGGGTCAGCCGGCCCGTGATCCGGCCCAGATCAAGGGCTTCGAGCTTGGCGCGCACCCCCTCGGCGCGAGCCACATGCTCCTCAATGGCGTGTGATTTCAGCAGCTGAGTCGAGATGGCGGCGGCGAGGGAGCACAGCGCGGCGCCAGCGCACAGCACCTGCCATGCCGGCGACGTGAAGCCGAAGGTCTCGTTCATCCAGTCCGAGAACGCCAGACCACCGAGAGCGGGCGAGGCGGTCAACACCGTAGCCACTGGCCGGCGACTATCGCGAGGTGATCAACCGCCGCTGTCGTGCCCGGGCGCACACCAAATACGCTGCGACCTGACTACGAAAGCGATCAATATGGCCTGATAAATCGCCGCCCGATGCCCCGCCTTGGCCAGCGACAAACTCTCGATCGGACATCATTGACTCCTCGAGCAACGGATGGCGCAAGAATTTTACCGGCCTCGACCGGCTCGGCGCGCTGCTCAGTCCATGACGTGGTCGGCCGAGTACGCCGACGCCTGCAAGTGGAACAGCTCGGCATACCGACCGCCAAGATCCATCAGCTCATCGTGGGTGCCGTGCTCCACCACTCGTCCATGATCAAGAACGTAAATTCGATCCGCCGTGCGTACCGTTGAGAAGCGATGCGAAATGATCAACGCGGTCCGACCCCGCAGCACCTCATGCAGCGATGAGAACAGCTCATACTCCGCTCGGGCGTCGAGGGAGGCTGTTGGCTCGTCGATGATCACCAGCGGCGCCCTTCGGTAGAACGCCCGCGCGATCGCCACCTTCTGCCACTGTCCACCGGAGAGCTCATGGCCGCCGGCGAAGCGGCGAGACAGCGGTGTCTGATAGCCGGCCGGCAGCGCCGATAGGAACGCGTCGGCGTCGGAGATCTTGGCCGCCTCTCGGATTGCCGCATGATCAATCTCGTCATCGGGTCGCGCGATCGCGATGTTCTCGTCGGCGGAAAGCGCGTACCGGACAAAGTCCTGGAAGATGATCGCGACCCGCTCCCGAAACAGCTCCGGCCGGAAACCGCGTACGTCGATGCCATCCCACCGGACCGCGCCGCTGCCGGGCTCGTACAGACCGGCGATCACCTTGGCCAGCGTGGTCTTGCCCGAGCCGTTTTCGCCAACCAGAGCAACGACCTCGCCGCTATTGATCTCGATGTTGGCCGCCTGCAGGGCGAGCTGGCTGCGACCTGGGTAAGAGAAGCTGACGGCATCGGCCCGAATGCGCCGAAACTCCGCAGGCGGTGCGATCTCGCGGGAACCGCCCTCAGCTGCCGGGGCCAGAGTAAGGAAGCCATCAAGATCATCAATGAACAGTCCCGATTCGAAGATCGCCTGAACACCAGTAAAGCCATGTTGAACCTGACTGGCGAGCAGCCGGATCGCAACCAGCGCCGCGGCTGCTTCGGCGATACTGAGGCGGCCGGTGGAAATCAGCCAGACCAGCAACATCAGGGTGAGCGCCAACAGAACTGCCGAGCCCAGGGTGCCGATAGCGCCGAGTTTAGAGCGCTGAAGAAGATGTTGAGCAAGATCACGAAGGTACTCGGCATACAAGGTGTTGAGGCGCCTGCCGAAATTACGCGCGAGGCCGAACGCCCGCACTTCCTTAGCCTCGTCCCGGCCCGTCTGTACCCACGTTAGATAGGTCCGCAGCCGCATCGATTGCGTCTGCCGAGCAAGAAAATCGAACTCTAGCTGGCTTTGCCGCCGGCTGGTGATCAACACGGGCACGCCGGCGATCAACAACAACGGCAGCAGGGCCGGCTGGACGAGCATGATCGCGACGAGTAGGCCGATGCTCGCCACAAGGGCGCCAATGGTGCCTACCAAGCCATAGGTGATCTGGTACGGACGAGTGAGGGCGCTGGCCTGGACGCGCTGCAGACGGTCGTAGAACCGGGCAGATTCAAACTTGCGCAGATCGACCCGGGTGGCTACATGCAGGACCCGCTGCCACATAACGGCAGCGACCAGCTCACCGGCATAGCGGCCGAGCCCAGCCTGGACCGATGCAATGACCGCGGTCAGGGCGGTGGCTCCCGCCAGTAGCAGCACCGGCTGCACCAAATTCCACGGCACACCACTCCCACCAGCAGCGCTGCTAGAGATCGTGAGAACGGCTGTTAGTGCGAGTTGTATCGCTATGACCTGGAAAACGAGGGCGACGGCATTGAGGATTTGCAGGCCGATCAGAGCGGCAAATGGCTTCCGCGCAGACTGCCAGACCATGGAGAGGCTTCGCGCCAGAAGACGGGTGAGCCGGCCAACCGACTTCCGTTGGTCCTGCGCTGGAGTCGCGAGGTCCATCGGGTCGATTTCACTCACGGTTGCATCGTAGGGTTGCTGGAACGGGCGCGTGGCGAGTTAGGGGAAGCGGATTGGCTCGCCAGAGGGCGCGGCTTGCGCAGCGGCGTAATGGGAGAGGGTGAGGCATGGGCAACGGAGCCGATTCGGGTCGCCAACACGGTCCGCAGTCGCCAGAACAAATCCGCAATGTGGTGCTCGTGGGGCCGGCCGGTGCTGGCAAGAGCACGCTTTTTGAAGCATTGATAACAGCGCGTACGCCGGGCCGACACGTACGTGGAGAACCTGGGCCGTCGCAGTCGCTTGGTGCCGCGTCGATTGCCAGCGGCGATCTGGAGATCAACCTGCTCGACACTCCCGGTAATCCCGATTTCGTCGGCGAGGTGCGGGCTGGGTTACGGGCCGCCGACGCTGTGTTGTTTGTCGTGTCGGCCGCTGATGAGATCGATGACGCGACCCGGCTGCTGTGGCGGGAGTGCGAAGCGATCCACGTGCCGCGGGCGATCGCGGTGACCAAACTGGAACAGACGCGCGCTGACTTCGAGGAGTCCATCGCTCGCTGCCGCCGAATCTTCGGCGACGTTCAGCCGGTCGGTGTGCCGCTGATCGAGGATGGCCACGTCGTCGGTGCCATCAACTTGCTGCGTCGTAGCGTCACTGACTATCGCAGCGGCGAAGCTAAGTCCCGGGAACCTGATGAGACCGAGGCTGCCATCATCGAGGAGAACTGGGATCCGCTGATCGAGTCGATCATCGAAGAGTCTGAGGACGAGACCTTGCTGGACAGGCACCTCAGCGGCGAACCAATCGACCTCGACATCGTGCTGCCCGATCTGCGGGCAGCGGTTGCCACAGCGCGTTTCTTCCCGATCATTCCGGCGCATGCTCCGACTGGAATGGGCATCGAAGGGCTGTATGAGCTGTTCGAACAGGGATTCCCGTCGCCCGCGTCATCGCCGCTGCCCAACGTCTTCAAGCCCAGCGGAGACCCCTTCGGCCCGGTGAGTGTCGATCCGGAGGGTCCGCTGGTCGCCGAAGTGGTACGCACCACGAGCGACCCTTTCACCGGCCGACAGTGGGCCAACTCGGTCGTCGCTGTCATGATCAGGATGGGCGTCGACATGGTGCGGTGCGAACTTTTGCAGATGCCCGCAGACGTGCAGTGGAGTGTCGGGGCTGAGCGTGCCGGAGAAGACCCG
>DATDKX010000147.1:0-3869 GCA_036519615.1 Propionibacteriaceae bacterium | reverse complement strand
GCACTGCAGTGACGTACGCGGAAGCGACCCTCGCCACCGGCCCGAGCCCTCGAGCTGGCGTTTTTTGGACGGATAGGGGCGGTGGGGCGATTGCGATCCAAGTCGGCGTCTCGAGCATGTCCTCGATCGGCATGCTGGTGGCGTGCCCGCCGTATCCTGCACGGTGGGTGTGCTGAGCAGACCGGATCCTGCGGGATCACCCAACAGGTCCAGGCCGGTCGTCGAGTGAGCGGTTCCTCGCGTGTGTGTCGTAGGGTCCGCGCGGCGGCGGTATGTTACCCGCCACCACCCTGCGGCGGCACCTGGTCCACCGCCCGCTGTGTGGGGCTAGGAGTCCGGGACCACGGTCGTAGCTGACTACACCGCCAAGGAGAGCCGGTTCACTGGCAGATCAACTGGTTGCAGCTGACGTCGGTACTGACGACTACGACCACTTCATCGCCCCCGCCCCCGAGGAACGGTTGCGTGTCGCCATGGCCAGGCAGTAGCCAGCGTGGTCTGGCAGCTGGTCCTTGGCTGCCGGGCCTGCCTGTTGTATTAGTCCCGCGCTAGAACCCCTGATTGTCGCCGGGACAACATCTCCGTCGCCGTCGGCCTTTCATATAATCGACCATCTGTGGCAGGCGCGCCCCCGAGGAAGAAGCGACGAAATGCCGAGAGCCATCCCGGGCTCCGATCACCAACTGCCCATTGTGACGACTGCTCGGAGTGACGCCGCCACCGCGCCCGGCACCATGACGACTACGGTGGTCAAGGCATTAGCTCGCGCACTCACCAGCGCGGTCTACATCGCCGGTGGGTACGACGTCGTTCGGGCCCCCGGCGGGCGAGCTGGCCAAGCCGCCGACACTCTCGCCAAGATCCGACGCGTGGTACCACTTCCCATCGATGACGAGCTGATCGTCCGCATCAATGGTGGAGCACAGCTCGCAGCCGGCGCTGCCTTTGCTCTTGGCATCAAACCGAGATTCTCGGCTGCAGTCCTCGCCGCATCACTGCTACCGACGACGATCGCTGGGCATGCGTTCTGGACGGTTGACGACCCCTCGGAACGGCGAGTGCAACAGCTGCAATTTCTAAAGAACATGGCCATGCTCGGCGGACTGCTGTTCGCGCTGATCGACTCACCACGGTCGGCTCGATGAGAACTACATAGCGTCGGTTTTACAGCCGTCACATTCACGGAGCCGATCCCCCCACGGTTTAGCCGGGAAAGCGCACTGCCCAGCCGTTCGTTGTTGCCTCTCGACACATTTCAGCGCGGCTCTACGCGGAACATGTGCCAGTTCCATGCATCAAGCTCGACGAACAACCCGTTTATAAGATCATCACCTGAGCGTACGAACGCGATGTTCTGCGTCGGGTCGTTGAGGTGGCACTGACGGCCCCGGAGGTCGGCCCATTGTGTCCGCACCTGAGCGGCTCGCGTGCCATCGCTGAGGTTAACCACGATCAACCACCGCGTGTCGCCTTGCCAGCACCAGGCGAGGAGATCTTGATACCTGTCATCTCCAGGCCAACCTGATCGGTCGCAGAGCCGCCAGCGACCGTTTCGGAAGGTCGGATCGGCCACAGCCGTCAGGAACGAGCGGTAAAAGGTGATCAAATCCGGATCGGTCGGCTCGGATGGGTATCGGCCAAGAAACACCGGAAGGTGCACCGTCGCTCCCTCCAGCTGGCCGTTGTGAACCAGCCGAGCGCCGGTCTGGGTCAGCGCGGTCACGGCAGCGACTCGCGAGCGAGCCGAACCGAAGGCCGACACAGCCCGCGGCTCGTCATGGTTCTCCACGAACCGTAGGAGGCCGTGCTGATACTGATCGTCGGCCAGCAGATGAAGACGCACCTGCTCGGCAGGACCCTGCAAAATCCGGTCATACAGTCGCTTGTCGTAGCAGTAGTTGAAGCCCTGCTGCTGCAACGCCCACTCCAGATCCCAATAAGCCTCGGCGAGGAACAAGAATCCCGGATACGCCTCGCGGACCGCGGGGATCACTGTCGGCCAATAGTCCGACTCTGGCGCGGAACCGACGCGATCACCCCATGTTCGTGCAAAAACGTCATTCATGACCAGCATCGCCATATCGCAACGGACACCGTCGCACAGATCGGCAATCTCGCTGAGCGTCTCGATCACAACGGCGCGCAAGGCCGGAGCAAAGGCGTTCAGCTGAACGACATCCGGCCATGCCGGGAAGTAAGGATCTCGGCCATTGGCCAAGACATGACCGTCAATCTCAACAAAGGACTTCGGGTCCGTTCGCAGCTCGTCAGCCGTGCCGGCCACGAACAGCTCCGGCTTGCTCGATGTCCATGGATGATCAGGAGCCACGTGGTTGGGGACGAAGTCCAAGATCAGGCCCATACCACGCGCCGCAAGCGCCTCCCTGGCGCTCGCGAGCGCGCTTCGTCCACCGAAATGATCATCGACAGCATAGCCGCGTACGCAGTAGGGAGATCCCACAACATCGTAGGGTTGCCAATCGGGGAGAGCCGCGTCGAAGCTGACCCGTAGGTCGTCATTGGTCAGCGCGATCGCGATGCCGGCGGGGCTGCGCTGCCAAACTCCCATCAGCCATACGCCGTCGAATCCAAGATCGGCAATCTCATCCCAGTAGCGGTCGGGAACCGTCCCAAGATCAATAGCCCTGCCTTCGGTCCTGCTGATTGCTTCCAGCCAGGGCCAGGTGTTGATCTCGTAGAGATAGGGTTGTGAGTTCTGAGAAAGTTTCGATGGCATGAACTGTGGCTTCTAGATCCTTACTGCTAGCCAGCTGGGCCGGCGGCGATTGGGGACTCTGCGGGAGTCCTCGCCGTCTTGTCGTCGTAAAAGATCATCCGGCGCGTCCGGCGCGGCGGGTCCAGCAACAGATCTGCGACCAAGGCCGTCCAACCGGTCTGATGCATGGCCCCCAGGCCAGCGCCGTTGTCGCCGTGAAAGTACTCATAGAACAAGAGGTTGTCTTTCCAGGCCGGGTCGGTCTGCATGAGCTCGACGCCTCCGTAGACGGGCCGCCGACCATCTGGGCCTGGGAGCCATATGCTGATCAGCCGATCGGCAAGATCGCCGGCGATGTCACGTAGCGGCAACTGCTCGCCCGATCTGGTCGGATACTCGATCGTGAATTCCGGCCCAAAGAACTGGTCGTACTGCAGCAAGGCTCGAATGACCAGATAGTTGATCGGAAACCAGACTGGTCCGCGCCAGTTGGAGTTACCGCCATACATTGCGGTGCGAGATTCTGCGGGCTCATATTCGATGGTTGCACCAGGCATGCCGGGCACCTGATAGGGCGTGGAGTGACGCTTTGACAGGGCCCGCAACCCGTGCGGCGACAAAAACGCATTCTCATCGAACAAGGTCGCGGAGATTCGCACGAGCTGGTCGGGAGAAACGATGGAGAACAGCGCGCGACGGCTATCTCCGGTGCCCCGGAACCGCCAATCCAAAACCTTCCGATTCTCCGCTTCCAACCGGCGGGCAAACCGCTTACGCAAGCGTTGCACGCGCTCGGTGTTCCGAGTTGGCACGCTCATGGCAGGCAGGGTCGGAATTACGCCGACAAGGGTCTGCACCTTCACTGGATTCCGGGCGCCGGAAGCATCGGTGAGCAGGTCATAGAAGAACCCATCGTTGGGGTCGTAGCAGCCGGAGGCTTCCAGAGCGTCCATCACGAGGACCAGCTGCTCCAAGAACTTCACAACCATGTCGTCATAGACCGAATCCCGCTCGGCAAGCAGGACCGCCAGCGCGAGCATCGCACCGGAGTAATAGCCCATCCACGCCGTGCCGTCTGCTTGATCAAGTTTCACGCCCGGGGGCAGGTGGGATCGATCGATGGGACTGATGTTGTCGAGTCCCAAGAACCCGC
>DATDKX010000146.1:0-4880 GCA_036519615.1 Propionibacteriaceae bacterium | reverse complement strand
AGGCGCAGCAGTTCAGCGCGGCGTACAGGATTGTGACGAGAAAGGGAGGGCACGGGTGCTCGCGGCGTTTGCCAACGCGTTCCGAACTCCGGACCTACGCAAGAAGATCTTCTTTACGCTCGCGATCCTCGCGATCTTCCGCCTCGGTTCGATCATCCCGACGCCCAACGTCAATGTGAAACAGGTGAACTTCTGCCTGAAGCAGGCGACCACCGGCGACCAGCAGGGCTTGTACTCTCTGATCAACCTTTTCTCTGGCGGTGCGCTGCTGCAGCTGGCGATCTTCGCGTTGGGCATCATGCCCTACATCACAGCCAGCATCATCCTTCAGCTGCTGACCGTTGTCATTCCGCGGCTGGAAGCGCTCAAGAAGGAAGGCCAGTCAGGCCAGGCCAAGATCACGCAGTACACCCGTTATCTGACTTTGGTGCTGGCAGTGCTCAACTCCACTGCCTTCGTCACAGTCGCTGTGAACGATCGGCTGTTCACCGGATGTCCGGGGCTGGTCTACGACAAGAGCATCTTCCCCGTGATCGTCATGATTTTGACGATGACGGCCGGCACCGGCGTCATTATGTGGCTGGGCGAACTGATCACCGAACGCGGTGTCGGCAACGGCATGTCGGTGCTTATCTTCACCCAGATTGCAGCGACATTCCCCAGCGCCCTGTGGAGCATCAAGGTCGCTCGCCCCGGCTCCCAAGGTTGGGTCGTGTTCCTCCTCGTGGTTGGACTGGGCCTACTGGTAATGCTCGGCGTCATCTTCGTCGAGTTGTCTCAGCGTCGCATTCCTGTGCAGTACGCCAAGCGCATGGTAGGGCGCCGGATGTTCGGCGGTACCACCACCTACATCCCGATCAAGGTCAACCAAGCCGGCGTTATCCCGGTCATCTTCGCGTCGTCGCTGCTGTATCTGCCGGCTCTGTATGCCCAGTTCCGGCCAGACGACAAGTTCTCGTCGTGGATTAGCGCCAACTTCGTCAAGGGCGACCATCCGATCTACATCGTCAGCTTCTTCCTGCTGATCGTGTTCTTCGCCTACTTCTATGTCGCGATCACCTTCAACCCGACCGAGGTGGCCGACAACATGAAGAAGTACGGGGGCTTCATTCCTGGCATTCGTGCCGGAAAACCGACCGAGGACTACCTGGGCTTCGTGCTGTCGCGCCTTACGTTCCCCGGCTCGCTGTATCTCGGTTTGATCGCTTTGCTGCCGTCGGTTGCCTTCATTCTCTTGAACGCCAATCAGAACTTCCCCTTCGGAGGCACCTCAATCCTGATCATCGTCGGTGTTGGGCTGGACACGGTGAAACAGATCGAGAGCCAGCTCCAGCAGCGCAACTACGAAGGGTTCCTCCGCTAATGCAACTCGTCATCATGGGCCCTCCTGGCGCAGGCAAAGGTACGCAGGCGAAGCTGATCGCGGAGCACTACGGGATCCCGGCCATTTCGACAGGTGACATCTTCCGTGCCATGAAGACCGCCGACACCCCGCTGGCGCGACAGGTGCGGGAGATCATGGAATCCGGCGGGTACGTGAGCGACGAGATCACCAACGCGATCGTTGCCGATCGGCTGGCGCAGCCGGACTGTAGCCGAGGTTTCCTGCTTGACGGCTACCCTCGTACGCTGCAGCAGGTCCAGACCCTCGACGACTATCTCGCCGAGTCCAAGCGCCCGCTCAACGCCGTCATCTCCCTGCTGGCCGACATTGAGGAGGTCGTGGCTCGACTGCTCCGGCGGGCAGTGATCGATGGACGCTCCGACGACAACGAGGAGACCATCCGAGTACGGCTGCAGGTGTATGCCGAACAGACCGAGCCGCTGCTCGAGGTTTACCGCAGCCGGGGCTCACTGGTCGAAGTTGACGGCCACGGCGAGGTCCAGGAGGTCTCGGAGCGCATCTTCGCTGCCTTAGAGGCTCGCGGCGAGCGTCGTACCGCCGAACTCGTCTAGCCCATGATCACTAAGCGGCGATCCTGACCAGGCCAGCGGCGCCGTCAACGGTGATTAGCTGGCCGGTTTCGATCCTGTGAGTCGCATCGGGTACGCCAACGACGGCCGGAATCCCGTACTCTCGCGCCACTACTGCGCCATGGGAGCCAGAGCCGCCCATCTCCATCACCAGGCCGCCCGCCGTCAAGAAGAGCGGAGTCCAGCCGGGATCGGTCGAAGGTGCGACCAGGATCTCTCCTGGCTCGAGGTGCGCGCCCACCGGATCGAGCACGACTCGAGCCCGCGCCGTTACAGTTCCTGTTGAGGCTGGACTACCGGCCAGAGCGCCGTCTGCTCCCGCGGCCACTGCGGCTAGCGCTTCGGGCTCGGTGCCATCGGAGAGGATCAGGCGCGGAATATGCCGTCGCTTGAGCTCCTGCTGATACTCCTCTCGCCACTCCGCGACCAGCGCTCGTAAATCCTCGCCGGCAAGACCCCGGCGAGCGTCACCCAGGTCGAGGAAGAAGACATCTTCGATGTGATCGATCACGTTCTTTGCGGTCAGTTCTCGGCCGACCTCCGTCAGATGGCCGCGCATTGTTGCGAGTGCCGTGATCAACAGGGACTTTGGCGCCTCGCGTAAGCCGGCGAGCTGGCGTACCCGCCGCAGCGTCCAGCCAGCCAGCTTGGCCCGAAGCCGACTGCGCTCGGCGGCACGGCTGGTGAGGCTGGTAATCATGGATTCGGCTTTCGCCTCGCCGGCCTTGAACTGCGAGAACGGGTCAAGATCGGATTCATCGAGTCGTAGATAGTTGCTGATGACGCCAAGTACGTGGCTCGGATCATCTGACCAGCGCGGCATGCCGAGATCGATCTCCGCCACCGCCCGATGCCCGAAACGGCGCAGGAATGCCATCAGTCCGCGCTGCGCGACAGCTGGTAGCGCCCGTCCGCGGTAGCGCTGCAGCAGGTCCAGCACCGCCAGGTCAGTGAACACCGTTCGAGACGCCTCGTCGTTACGAATCTCCTCGGTCAACTCCCAGAGTTTGAGATCCATCTCGGTCGTAATGTTGTGCGGCAAGCCACGCAGGACTTCCTGCAGTTCACCGGGGTCAGCCACATCACGCAGTAGCCGGCGAGACGCGGCGAGCATCAAATAGCCGCCAGCGGCGTACGGGAGCGTTTGCGATATCAGAGGGACAAACACCTCGCTGAGCCGCTGCTCCACGAAGTCAAGGCGTTGCGACGCAGTCACATTGCCAGGCAGGGTCAGGTAGCGCCGCAGCCGCCGCTCGGTGGCAGCTATTCTGCGGTAGGCCAGCTCCGGGTTAGCCAGCCCCGCCACGACGCGGAGTGGCACCTTGTTGCGAACCAGCGCCTCACCAACGCGGCGGATCACGGTACGCCGCGAGGACTCGATAGAGAACTCAGGCCGTTTGGCCAAGGTCTTCAGGACGGCCGAGGCTCGTGCCTCCATGACGCCGAAGACTCCGATCACGATCCGGCGTCCGATCGGGTTGCGCAGCGCGCTCGTGATGTCGAGAAAGAGCCGCTGACCTACGGCATGCATCGCCGGCGGTCCAGCTAATGGCTGGGTGGGCGGTATTCCCACCTGCCTGGCCACCGACGTGCCGATCAACCGAAAGGCAGCAATGCCCATGGGAGTGATCGGTCTAGTCAGTCCCTGTGCCAGGCTGAAGCAAAACAACACCCGCAGGCCCGAGCAATCGGTCCGCGGCAGCGGGTACAGGGTGGTGATGGGCCGGGCCTGGGTTAACCAGAAGTTGCCGGCAGAATCCAGCGCCCATTCAGTGTCCTGCGGCGCGCCGTAAAGCTGCTGTACCCGCTGACCAAGATCAACAAGTTGGCGCAGCTGCTGGTCGTCCAGACAGGCTTCGGAGCTTCGGTCGGCCAGCTCATGATGTATGGTCCCACCGCCCGGCACACTGGTGATCATGATGCGTTTGTCGCCTAGCCGAGTCATCACAATGCTGTGATCGAAGGAACTGACAACGAAGTGGTCTGGGTTAACGGCGCCAGAGACGACGGCCTCACCAAGGCCTGGGCTGGCGTCAATCACTGTTTCGTTTCGGCTGCCGGTGACCGGGTTCGCAGTGAACATCACGCCGGCCGCCGCTGCCTCGATCATGTGCTGCACGAAGACGGCAAGCGTTACGCTGCGATGATCGATCCCATTCGCATTGCGGTAACTGACAGCACGATCGGTCCACAGTGAAGCCCAACAGCGGCGGACCGCATCGAGCAGTGCCGCCGAGCCGATCACATTGAGGTAGGTGTCTTGCTGCCCGGCGAAGCTGGCGTAAGCGAGATCCTCGGCAGTGGCGGATGACCGTACGGCTACTGGCTCATCGTCGCCCAGCGCCCGGTAATGATCGGCGATCTCACTACGCAGATCGTGCGGAGCCTCGATCGCGAGCACTCGGCGGCGCGCCTCTTCCGCGGCGGCAGCCACCGCGTCGGAATCCGTCGCGTCGGCAAGCTTGCCCATCAAGGCATCCAGCCGGTCCGCGACCACTAAGCGATAAGCGTCGGTGGTGACACAGAAACCGCCCGGTACGGGCAGCCCACCCGAGCGCATGATCCCCAGATTGAGCGCCTTGCCACCGACCACGTTGATCATGGTCGGGTCGATATCGGAAAGGTCTACGAGGAGCGCCATAAAGAGACGATAGAGCCAACTGAGCAAGAATTAACAAGTGATGAATTATGGGTCAGCAACCTTGGTACGGCTTGGATGCTGGCTCGGTAGCCTTCTTGAGCGTGACTCCATTTCCGGATACGCGTCGGGATGACCTCGTCGAGGTGCTGCACGGACGTGCGATCGCGGACCCATACCGCTGGCTGGAGGATCCAGATTCGGACGAGACTGCCGACTGGGTGAAGCGCCAGAACGAGTTCACTGCCGCGTACCTGGACTCGCTGCC
>DATDKX010000145.1:0-5187 GCA_036519615.1 Propionibacteriaceae bacterium | reverse complement strand
ATCAACTCGATTTGCAGTGTGTCGCAGCTCGGGGTGATGGTGCCGGCAGCCAATTTGATGCGCGATGATGGGGACACGGCCGGGGTCCTTCCGGTCGAGGTCCCGGCAAGCGTTCGCAGCGCGAACCGGGACCGCCTACGTAGTCTCGGAAGCCGGGCCAGAAGGTACGCGTAGCGCAGTACTTGCAACCTGACGCTGCTCTGCCGCTACCACCACACCCACTTCCTGCAAAAAGGCTGGAGCTGCCGCATCAACACCGACGGGCTACCCGAATGGATCCCACCCCGCTGGATCGACCAAGATCAACGACCCCACATCAACCCCCGCATCAAACGGCTGCATGCTCAACGGCAACTCGACCGCCACAACCAGCGACGAAAACAAGACGCCGCATGATCAAGCTCAATCGTTGGCCCAGGTACCGTCGGTCGGTTGCGCTGGTACTCGGTCAGCAACCTCGTCTGGGGCAAGCATCTCTCGGCGCGTACACAGGGCCCAGTGATGCCCGAACGGGTCTCGGACGATGCCATACCGCTCGCCCCAGAACATCTCGGCAACCGGCATCTCTACGGTGGCGCCCATCTCCACGGCATGTTCAAAGGTGCCGTCGACATCGTCGAGCTCGAGCAACAGCATGACCGGCGATCCGCCTAAGGAGGACGGCGCGAGCGCGTTCAGCTCGGCGATCTCTTCGCTGAGCAAGAGCTTGTCGGGCCCCACGGCGAGTTCCACAAAGAGCACCCGGCCGTCAGTTAGTCGGTGGCGAATGAGTTCGGCGGCGCCGAATGCTTGGCTGTAGAAAGCCACGGCGGCGTCCGCGTCTGTGACAAAGATGTGCGTGCCAAGTCCGAGCGGTCGCTGAGGAGTCATCGTGTTCTCCGGTTCCCATTGAGAAGTCCTGCGGTCTGGGCAGCATCCACGAGGCGCGCCAAGAGCGCAGCCTCCTCACGGACAACTTGTGCACCCAGCGGTGTGAGCTCGTAATAACGACGACGTGCATCGTGCGGGGCACTTGGGTCAGTGGCTCCGGACTCACGCACGAGCTCATCTGCTACCAGCCGCGCGAGCGTTCGGTACAGCGTCCCCGGCCCAAGCCGCACTCGACCGTCGGTGAGCTGCTCCACAAAACCCATTACGGCGTACCCATGGCTCTGACCCGAAGCCAGGGCAAGCAGCACCTGAAACCCTGCCGTAGTCAGTGCCGGGGAATCACTTGTCGAACTCACACGCAAACGATACAGTCCTCATTGGATATGACCGAGATGGATATATCTGACTTGAGCACACTCAATCGAGGCGCGAGGAGGACATCGTGATCACGCGCGTCAGCAAGATCATCGTTCCGGTAGCAGATCAGCAAGCTGCAGTCGACTTTTGGACCGGCTGCATGGGTTTTGACGTGGTACGCGACGACAAGTACGGCAACGAACGCTGGATCGAGATCAAACCACCCGGCCAAGATCTGCTGCTGGTCCTCAGCCCGCGACAGGCCGATGAGCCCCGTCGTATGGTTCCAGACCGCCTGCCGCATTCTGATCTGTTCTTTGACTGCGAGGACATCAACAGCACTTACTCCGAACTGAGCGCCCGCGGGGTGAGCTTCCCGCTCCCGCCAGCACGTCAGCACTTCGGTTGGTGGGCGCTGTTCGAAGACAACGAGGGCACCCGGTACGCCCTCGGCCAGTGGGGCGACGACGATGCCGCAGCGACATCGTGAATTCGGCAATCGACGAGCGGCATCAGTCCAGTGCCGCCGCTCCACCACGTTCCAGACGTCCGATCTTGATCTTTATCGCGGTGCTGATCGGCATCGTGTTGACCTTCTACGGGATTCGGATCGCGACTGACGTCCCATTCCTCGTCACCGGCACCGATCCCGAACCGGAGGATTTCGAAGCCCGGTACGTCGGCCATCCGTGGCTGGCGTACCTGCACATGACGCCCGGCGTGTTGTACCTTCTCGGGGCCCCGCTGCAACTCTCCGAGCGGTTCCGCACCAAGCACTACACAGCACACCGCCGGCTGGGCCGGCTACTCGCGACTGCAGCGCTGGTCAGCGTGTCGCTTGCTTTGATCTTCGGAGTCCGCTTCCCATGGGGCGGCACTCTGGAGGCCGTGGCCGCAGCGGTTTTCGGCTCCTGGTTCTTGGTCTGCCTGCTGTTGGCTGTTCGTGCCATTCGCCGCGGGCAGGTGTCGACCCACCGTCGCTGGATGATCCGCACTTTTGCAGTGGGACTCGGCGTAGGCACCATCCGCATCTGGATCGGACTTCTCTTTGGAACCGGCCTCCTGAACTTCCACGACAGTTTCGCCGCGGCGTTCTGGCTCGGGCTGAGCCTCCATGTGCTTGCCGCCGAGTGGTGGATCCGTACGACGCCGGACAAGACCGGCTAATTCTTCAGATGAAGATCTTGGTTTCGCGAATGGTCGCGAACATCGCCGCCCGGGGCCGCGTGCTCGGCAACCGCTTCGCCTGGTGGAGCCGGTGGTTCCCGCCCGGACCGACCGTCGATGCCAATCGCTTCCAGAAGGACCGCGACCCGTATCCCGATCATTGGAAGGAGTTCCCGCGGCCCTGGTCTGCTGACCACGCTCTTGAGTCGGAGGCACTTCGGGCCGCTCTGGCGCTGCTGCCCGATCCGTGGCGCCAGGTCGTGATCTTGCGGGACGTCGACGGCCGCCCGGCGGCTGAGGTGTCGGCCGCGACTGGGCTCACCGCAGAGCAGCAGCGCGACGTGCTCAACCGGGCGCGTGAGCTGCTTCGGGAGGACCTTGACCGCGCGCTCCAACGGAGCAGGCGCGGATCGTGATCACGTCCGTCGCTACACCTCGTACGCTCGCCCGGCGGCTGCTACCACTGCAAATCGGCGTGGCATTGCAAGGACTGATCTTGTGGGTTCCGATCGAGAAGCTGTTCATGACGCAGATCGGCTTCGACGCTGCGTCGGTAGGTGTGATGGCCGCCGCGTACGCCGCCGTCACACCACTATTGGAAGTGCCATCAGGAATTCTGGCTGATCGCTGGAGCCGCAGCTGGGTGATGATCTTGGGTTGTGTGGCGCTAATGATCAGCTCCTTGATCGGCGGGCTGAGCCACAACGTGATCACGTACGTCATTGCGGCAATGGTTCTCGGGATCTACTTTGCGTTCAGCTCGGGAACGGTGGACAGCATTGTCTACGACGCCGTGGTTGAAGAGACCGGCTCGAATGAGCTGTATGAGCGGTGGATTGGCCGGGTTCGTGCGGTGGAGAGTGCAGCCTTTGTACTCAGTTCGTTGGCCGGCGGAGTGCTCGCCCAATACACCTCAGCACGCTTGACGTACTTCGTGACTGTCCCGCTCGTCGGCCTGGCGATCATAGGATTCCTGCTCTTTGACGAGCCGCGGCTGCACCAGGCCGCGGAGCGCGTGAGCTTGCGCAGCCATGTGGCTCTTACCTTCCGAACCATGATCACTTCTCGGGCCGTGGTCCGGGTCTTGTTGCTGGCGGCCAGCGCCGGGCTGCTTACCCAGGCGGTCTTCGAATTCGGGCCGCTCTGGCTGGTAGCGCTGGCGGCGCCGGCTGTGCTGTACGGGCCGTACTGGGCGGCGCTGGTGTCGACCCTTGGCGTCGCCGGCTTGCTGATCGGCAAGTTGAGACTGCAGCGCCGACTCATGCTGGCGGTGTTGATCATCCTGCCCTTGGGCACGGCGCTGTTGCTGACCTGGACTCGATCGCTGGCGCTCTTGGTGGCTGCTCAGGTTGTGCTCGCGCTGGTCTTGGCGATCATCGGAATCCACAGCGGCCGGCTACTGCACGATGCGGTGCCATCTTCGATCAGGGCCGGCGTGTCCTCAGGCGCCGGCACATTGACATCGGTGCTGTTCTTGCCTTTCTCGCTGGTGTTTGGCTGGGCTGCGCGAGAGAACGGCGTTCACTCGGCCGGATTCATGCTCACCGGCGCCGTCGTGGTCGTTAGCTTGTTGCTCGTCGTCAGCTTCCGTGCCAGCCGGGGTCTGGCGCCGGTCCAGGTGGCTGTGACTGCGAAAGAGGAGGCGGTGGAAGTGACGCAGCGTGCGAATGAACTAGCGTGCAAGCAACTGGTGGAGCTGGTGGCCGACTACCTCGACGATGCGCTGGCGCCGGACCTGCGGGCACGCTTTGAGGAGCATCTTGCCGGCTGCGATGGATGCACCACGTATTTGAGCCAGACTCAGCAGATAATCGCCGAGCTGCGAAACCTCAGTGACGCCGTTACTCCCGATCACAACCGCTGATGCCTCAGGACGGCGGGATGTTGTGGTTGATGTGGAACAGATTCGTCGGATCGTAGCGTCGCTTCACCTGGACCAGTCGGTCGTAGTTGCCCCGGTACGCGGCGCGTACCCGGTCTCGTCCGTCGTCCTCCATCATCATGTTCACATAGCCGCCACCGGCTGAGCTGGCGTGCAGGTCTTGCCAGAACTGCTGTGCCCAGCTGGCCGCCGCCGGAAGATTCGCCGGGTCTGGGTCGATGCCGGCAATGACGCCTACCCAGCCCCCATTGCGGTAAGCAAAGGCGGTGGCATCCTGTGGCACCCGGGCAGCGGCACCGCTGACGGGGTACCAGTGCATGGTCGACAGCGGCGTCGGGATCGTCTCGCCGTAGCGGCGATTTAGTGCGATAGCGTCGTCGGTGATCTGCTCGAAGAAGTCGACCTTCCAGTACCACTGCAACCCCTTCGGCAAGAGTGCATCGAAGGCCGTCTGCAGCACTGAATATGGCATCGCCGCTAGTCCGACCAACAGCGGATCGCCGAAGTCGCGTATTGGAGCAAGCACCTCATCGGCTCGCTCATGAGGGCCGGAGTAGCACCACGTGACGATGCCAGCCTTCCGCGACCAAAGGTGTTCCGGGAATGGCGGGGCGGCGGCGATCTGGGTGACACCGATCCACCCGCTTAGCTCATCAGGCAGCGACGGGAGCAAGTCGCGATACCACAGCGCGTCGATCAGGCTGTTTCGGGAAACGGGCAGCAGCCGAGAAACTACAAGGTAGGCGAACAGCAGGCGACCCTGACGCCCTGGGAGCAGGTTGTCCACTCGCCGGCCCAGCAGCTCGACGACGAATGTCCCGCATAACTGCACCCGCGCCGACTCATCCATCGCCTCAGCATTGCCCATTGCGCGTACGTGGGTTAAATGTGGGGTGTTTCTGAGAGGAGTT
>DATDKX010000144.1:0-5421 GCA_036519615.1 Propionibacteriaceae bacterium | reverse complement strand
GCTTGGTTGCTCCTCATCGTGGTGACTCCGATTTTCGGCCTGGTGATCTTTCTCTTGATCGGCAGCCCATTCGTGCGCGGCCGGCGAGCCAAGGTCCAGGCCGAGGCCAACAAGGTGATCACCGAGCGTACTGCCGAGATTCCTGACGTACCGCCCGGAGCTGATATCCCGGTCGGGGTGGACAGTCTGTTCCGCCTGAACCGGCATCTCAGTCATCTGCCGTGCGTGACGGGTGTCAGCCATGGATTGTTCGGCGACTCCGACGCCGCCATCCAGGCGATGGCCGATGCTGTCAATGAAGCGGAGACGAGGGTTCACAGCGAGTTCTTCATCACGGCGTGGGACGACACCACCAACGTTTTCTGTACGGCGTTGGCGGATGCGGTCAAGCGCGGCGTTAAGGTCAGGTTGCTCTACGACGACATCGCATCTCGGGCGTATCCGGGGTTTAAGGAGATGAACTCGAAGCTCACCGCTGCCGGGATCGAGTGGCACGAGATGATGCCGATCAAGCCTCTTAAGGGCAAGTGGCGTCGGCCCGATCTGCGTAATCATCGCAAGCTGCTCGTGGTGGACGGCAAGGTCGCGTTCATGGGTTCGCAAAACATGATCGACTCCAGCTACCTGTTGCCGAAGAACATCAAGGTGGGGCGGCATTGGAAGGATCTCAACATCAAGATCACCGGTGAGATCGTGACGGAGCTCGAGGCGGTCTTCGCTATGGATTGGTACACCGAGACCGGAGAGAAGTTGGGCGCTGAGCTTGAGCTCGTGACTGATCCCGAGGTTGACCCGGTCCCGATGCAGCTGCTGCCGTCTGGACCCGGGTATTTGACGATCCCAAACCTGAGACTTTTCACCGGGCTGGTGCATCGCGCCCAGCAGAAGCTGTCCTTGACCAGCCCTTATTTTGTGCCCGATGACTCCTTGTTGGAGGCGATCACTACCGCTGCCTACCGCGGCGTCGCGGTCGAGTTGTTCGTATCCGAGCAGGCCGACCAGTTCATGGTCCAGCACGCTCAAGCCTCTTATTACGACGTCCTGCTGGAGGCAGGGGTGCGGATCTACCTGTATCCCAAGCCGACGGTGTTGCATGCCAAGCACTTCACCGTCGACGACATGGTCGGCATCATCGGCTCCAGCAACATGGACTACCGCTCCTTCGGGCTGGATTACGAGATCACGCTGATGTCGACGGGTAAACAGTTCGTTGCGGATCTGCAAGCGGTCGCCGATGGATACCGAGCAGTTTCCCGGGAATTGAATCTTGACGAGTGGCGGCAGCGACCGAAGGGCCAGCGGTATGTCGACAATGTGATGCGGCTGGTGTCGGCGCTGCAGTAGCCCATCGAAGTCGACGTCCATTGACGAACTAAACGGGCTTGCATTTCATATGGCGTCGCGTGGTCGTCGGTCACGGCGCCGTTGTAGATGGCGTTGTGACAGCACGGCCGCGATGGTCGCCTGGAAGGCATCTCCCTCCATCGGCACAGTCTGCGACGCGTTCAAGGGGAGAATGTCGGGTGGCGGGAGGCCGCCCGACTCTTGGTCACGACTGACCCTGAAGTTCTGGGCGTCTTGCTGTTGATCTGTCGTCTGCCACTCCGGTGCAGCACCCCTGTGGTCTGTCCGGCCGGGCGAACAACACCGGTCAAAGCCCACAGCGTCACCACATCATGGTTTGTGTCGACATCGTCCGGCCTCACCTATTTCGAATTCGTCCCAGCCGCTTCCTTCTGGGAGGCCGAAGCGGACGGCTCCACCGTCGTGTACTTCTCACCCACCCGGCCCGACGACGTCGCCCCGGGCAACTGGATCCAGACCGACCCCGAGAAGGGCTGGTTCACCATCCTGCGCCTGTACAGCCCGCTGCAGCCCTTCTTCGACAAGACCTGGCGTGCTAGCGAGATCGAGCTCGTGAGATAGCCGGCCATCGGGCAGATGCTGTCGGCTCCGGACTTCGTACAGGAGGCGGTCAATTGGCGCAGCGTTCGGGTGGGGAACCCTGGCGGCTTGCTCGCTTGTGATCGGTGCGCTTGTCGCGTTCTGGTTCCATCTCAGCTTGCGTGCGATCGGCCTGATCATGGGGTTCGGTGCCGGCGTGCTGATCAGTGCGGTCGCGTTCGATCTTGTCGAGGAGGCGGCCAGCAAGTCATCGGGCCAGGGAGCGGTCGCCGCGGGCATTTTCGCTGGCTGTCTGGTCTTCTTCGGTGGCGACTTGCTGATCAGCCGGTTCGGGGGTAGCGATCGAAAGGATGCAAGCGGCGCTCAAGGGAGTGGATCCGCGCTCGCCATCGTGCTCGGAAGCGTGCTCGACGGGATTCCCGAGTCAATGGTGATCGGCCTGACCATCTTCCAGGGCGGGGCGGTGGGGGCTGCATATCTTGCTGCGGTCTTCATCTCCAACCTGCCCGAGTCGATCTCCTCGACGACCGGTCTTGTCTCCGGCGGCTGGAAGAAGTCACGAATCCTGTGGATGTGGATTGCAATCGCACTGGTTTCGGGACTTGCCTCGCTCGCCGGCTACGGCCTATCCAACAATCCTCACCTGGCACGGTGAGCTTCGTTCTTGCCTTCGCGGCAGGTGCGATCCTCACCATGCTCGCCGACACGATGATGCCCGAGGCGTTCGACGATGGCGGCAAGTGGGTCGGAGTCGCGACGACGCTCGGGTTCGCGGTTGCGTACACAATCCACACGCTCGATTGATTTGGGGCAATCGAGCGTCTGGTGTGGGTGATCCAGTGGGGATTGCGGGCTGGTCTCACCTAATGGAGGTGATGTGGCGCCCTCGCCTTCTTGGAACAGTTCTCGGCAAGACAGCTGAGAGAGCTAGATGAAGATGCGCTCCCATCGAGCTTCTCCTGAAGATTGAGCGGAGGATTCTGATGGTGACTGATTTCCAGGAGAGGGCGCGGCGGCTGCGCAATGCGGTCGAGCCGGTTGCTGGTGCAGCGGAACGTAGCGCTGTTGTGCGAGGCGCCAAAGGGCACGGGCGGATGCCCATCGAAGTCGCTGAGTCTTGAGCAGGCGAGTCAATTTCTGGTTGCCGCTGAGGGTACGGCGATGCATACGTACCTCATTACTCACCGGTGCACGTAAGGAGGAACTGAGGGCGCTCACCTGGAGTCACCTGGACCTGGATGGTGACGCGAACGCCATACCACCGACACCGCCGAGCATTCAGCTCTGGCGTTCCGTGCGAGCAAGTGGTGAGACAAAGACGAAGCGATCCCGCCGAACCTTCGAGCTGCCGGCGCTGTGCCTCGACGCGCTCCGCGAGCACCGACACCGCCAGCTGGCTCAACGAATTCGGATGGGAGAGCGGTGGGTGGACAACGATCTGGTATTCGCCACTCGGTACGGGACCGAGCTCGACGCGGCGAATGTGCGCCGTGCGTTCCGGACGTGGCCGCAGCCGCCGGCCTGGAAGCCTCGGAGTGGACCCCCCGCGAGTTGCGGCACAGCTTCGTCTCGCTGCTCTCCAGCTCGGGCGTCCCGATCGAAGACATTGCGCACCTGGTGGGCCATGCCAGCACGAACGTCACCGAGAAGGTCTATCGCAAGGAGCTTCGACCGGTGCTGAGCCGTGGAGCGACGGCCATGGATGCCTTATTCGGTCGCCGTCGAGCTGGCCAGTCAGACTAGCAGTTTGACTGGCAAGAGCTTACGACGTGGAGCAGGGCAGGTGTCGAGGCTGTCGCAAAGGCCACGTGACTAGGTGTCAAGTTCCGGTACCCGCTCGACAGATGAGTTCCGGTACCTGCTTGACATGATCATCTTGGTCGTCTCGGCTGGTGGGTGGTTCCGCGCCGCTGCGATCTTGCGCCGGGTTAAGGGGTCGGGGTCAGGGCTCGGCCGGTAGGCCGACCGCACAGCGGCTTGGCCTTGAAGCCGGCCCCGGCCGGCGCATCATAGGGCTGGCGGGGCCGCCCGTTCGGGGTGGCGAACGCGCCGTGTTCTTTGACCCGGTCGTGTCGGATCGGGTTGTCGCAGAGCTTGAGAAGATCGCCGGTTCTTTTCGGACGACAGCGGT
Organism: Propionibacteriaceae bacterium; assembly: GCA_036519615.1. Taxonomy (GTDB): domain Bacteria; phylum Actinomycetota; class Actinomycetes; order Propionibacteriales; family Propionibacteriaceae; genus Microlunatus. Next base: position 1,385 of record DATDKX010000144.1, on the reverse strand, counting down.
GACCGCAACAGCTGAGTACGCACGCGGCCTGCTCTTGCTTGCTCATGGCGATACAGCGCTGGCGTTGGCCAGGCTGCGTCACGCGGTCGAACTTTGGCACGAGGTCGGCGCCCCCTATGAGACCGCCAGAGCACGCACAGCGCTTGGCGAGGCTTTCCGTGCCGACGGCGATGAGGACGCCGCCCGGTTCGAGTTTGAATCAGCCAAGGCGGCTTTCGAACGTCTTGGTGCCCTGCCGGACGCGAAGCGTGTGGGCCAGTTGCTCGGCCAAGAGGGCGGCGTCGCCGCGCGGGCTGGAGAGCGGGTTGACGAGGACTTTTGTGTTCACCGATATCGTCGGCTCAACGCCACTTGTAGAGGCATTGGGTGACGACGCCTGGCAGGAACTGATCCGCTGGCATGACCAGACCTTGCGGACGATCTTCAACCGCTGCGGCGGGACAGAGGTGCGACAGACCGGCGACGGGTTCTTCTTTGCGTTCGAGAAAGCGCCGGCTGCGATCGAGGCTGCGGTCGCAGTCCAGCGGTCACTGGCCGAGCATCGCCGGGGCCATGGTTTCGCACCCCAAGTCCGAATCGGGTTACACGAGGCAGAGGCTTCGACCCGCGCCATCGACTTTGCCGGCCGAGGAGTCCACGAGGCCGCTGGAATCGGCAGCATCGCCGCTGGCGGGCAGATCCTTGCCAGCGCGAACACGGCGCAAAGTGCGGTCACGCGGTTTCCGATCTCCACTCCGCGTCCAGTCACCCTAAAGGGTGTCTCCCAGCCCGTCGAGGTGGTGACCATCGAATGGATGTGAAAGGTTTCCTAAAGACGAGGTTGCGACAAGTGAGCGAACCCTCGTCCAGTTCATGATCTTGTTTTACGGATGGCCCGCTCACAGCTCCCCATGAATGCTCAACCCGGCGGCGAGCGTCCGCTGAACGTTCCCTTGCCGGTCGGCTATTGACCAGCCGACTCGGTTCGAGTACGGCGATGAGTAAGGTCGGCGCAGTGTGAAGTCTGACGCTGATCGTCGTCATCCGTCCTGCGGGGTCGAGCAAGACCATGCTTGCCCACGAGTTGGCTGCTGCTCTGGCTCGCCCGGCTCTGTGCCGCGATGAGATCAACGAAGGCATAGACCAGGGACAGCGACCTTACCAACTACCTGTTGCTCACTCGGCAGCAACGACTAGTGAAAGGACCAGCCGGGGAAGAGACTCAGAGTATGTTCCCCAGGCTAAGCGACGTGCAGAAGGCGGTGATCTTCGCGGTCCTTGCTGTGGCGCTGGCTCTTGTCATGGTCCCGTTGGTCACCGACAGCTTCATCACCAAGGTCGCGTACATGTGGACCCCCGGAATAGCGGTATTGGTGATGCTGCTGATCGTCACCCGCGACGGTTAC
>DATDKX010000143.1:0-10795 GCA_036519615.1 Propionibacteriaceae bacterium | reverse complement strand
GTAGTCGAACGACAACATCACCTGTTGTTGGCCGAGCACTCCTATCAGGGCCGATTCCGTCGTTCGCATGCTGTGGTTGCCAACTCAGTCGCTGTCCCGACGCAGGCAGGGCAAGCCGGCGGTGAGCGCGTCAGCTACCTGGGCTCGATAACGATGTCACGCGGCTGTAAGAGCATGATCGAGGTCGGACGGCAATTGCGCCGCCGAACTAATGGCACTGTCTGGCTTGAGGTGATCGGCGAAGCCGCGGACGCCGAGTCAAGAGAAGCATTGCAGAGCGCTGCAGAAGCCGGCGATCTACGCTGGCTCGGCTTCCTGCGAAGCGAGGAGGCGCTGGCTCGAGTCGCCGGCTCACTGGCCGGATTGTGCCTGCTGTGGGATCTCCCCAACTACCGTGTCAGTCTGCCGACGAAGATCGTGGAGTATTGCGCCCTGGGCGTACCGGTAATCGCGACGCCCCTCCCTCTGGTCGCTGGGCTGGTCACATCCGAGGAGGTCGGACTGTTGGTGCCGCGGGACGATCCAAACGCCGTGGTGGATGCTGTCTTGAAGCTTCGGGCAAAACCTCGGCTGAGGCGTCAGCTGGGTGCCAATGGGCACCGAGTTGCGCTACGTGACCACGACTGGAATCGCCGGTCGGCGGAGTTCATCCGGGTCATCGATGCGATTGCAGCGCGCGTGCACGAGGCCACACCGGCGACGCCTACCGCCAGAGCGTTGCGATGACAAAGGCCGCGGCCATGCCACCCATGCCAATGAGGATGTTCCAGTTGCCGAGCATGTCCATGAGCGGAATCTGGGTCCCAGCGATGTAATAGGTAATCAGCCAGGCCACTCCGAGCAGTCCTACTGCGATGAAGGTAGGAGGCACCCAGCGCCGACTTGCCGGAGGCTTGATTTTTTTCGGCTTCGACTCCCGCTGCGCTTTCAGCTTCTGCTTCTCGACGGCGGTCTTACGCGTTCTCGACTCGGGCACCAGGTTCTCCTTGCTCTTGAAGTAGGTAGCGTAGTCAATGACTCGGGGCGCGACCTTATGTCGCGACACGGGCGTCGAATTCCGCCCTACTAAAAGGACCGCAGACTTGTCCGGACGCACGCCCGCCGATGCATGGCGCGCAGTTGTCTCCGTACTGCGCCGAGCCCGTGCCGCGCAGCGACGGCGGGATAAAAATCGGGGCCCACTTGCTCGTACGCTCACCGCGGCGATCTGCGCGGTTGCGGGTTTGATGATCACGATCAGCGCAGTACACGCCCAGGGCACCGATCTGCGACCCGCGCGGAACACCGATCTCGTCAGCCTCATCCAGTCTCAATCGCGCCGTAACACCGAACTGGCTCGACAGGTGACCAGTCTGCGCAAAGAAGTCGACGGGCTGGCTGCCCGGGCTGACGAAGAGTCGGATCGGGGCCCAGAGCTGGGCCGCGCGACCCGACGAGTCGGTCTGACTCCGGTCTCCGGGCCGGGCGTGACGGTGACGCTCGATGATGCGCCGCCAAGCGTCGCGGCGAACGGCATTGAACCTGATCTGCTCGTGGTCCACCAGCAAGACATCCAAGCCGTTGTTAATGCACTCTGGAGCGGCGGAGCTGAGGCCATGACGATTCAGGACCAGCGGGTGATCTCGACCACTGCAGTGAAGTGTGTGGGTAACACGGTCGTGTTACACGGCATCCCGTACAGCCCGCCGTACGAGATCAGCGCAATTGGTGACCCGGCACGGCTGGAGGACGCTCTGGCGGCATCCGGCCCGATTCAGATCTATCAGCAGTATGTGCAGGCGTACGGGCTTGTCTTCCGCGAGAAGTCCGAGTCCAAGCTCGACCTCCCAGCCCATGAAGGCTCGCTGAATCTCGTCTACGCCGAGCCGTACCACCGTTTTGGTCTCCGCAGCGACAGTGGTAGCCGGTAGGCGGAGAATTATCGCGTGCCTGCCGTGAAGATCCTCGTCATCGACAATTACGACTCCTTCGTCTACAACCTGGTGCAGTATCTCGCCCAGATCGGAGCCGAAGTCGACGTCTGGCGCAATGACGATCCGCGGTTTGCCGATCGTGATTTCGCGAACGGCTTCGACGGCATCCTGCTGTCGCCAGGTCCGGGTACGCCGGAGGAGGCAGGGGTGTGTGTTGACGTGGTCAGGAGCCACGCGGGCCGGCTACCGATCTTCGGTGTCTGCCTCGGCCTTCAGGCAATCGGCGTCGCGTACGGCGGCGTAGTCGATCGTGCCCCGGAGCTCCTCCATGGCAAGACGTCTCTCATCCAACATCACGGGACGGGCGTGCTCGCAGGCCTGCCGTCGCCATTCACTGCCACCCGCTATCACTCGTTAGCCATCGAACCAGAGACACTGCCTGCGCAGCTGGAAGTGACGGCAACGACTCGCAGTGGAGTGATCATGGCGCTCCGCCATCGCGAACTTCCGGTCGAGGCCGTGCAATTCCATCCCGAATCTGTGCTGACCGAATGGGGCTATCAGATGCTGGCCAACTGGCTGGCTATCTGCGGCGACTCGCGGGCTCCCGCGCGGGCCGTCGGCATGGCCCCGCTAATGTCAGCACGCAGCCCAAGCTTCAGAGCAGAGAGAGGAACCTCACCATGCCGTACGTCCCCGTCGGAAAAGAGAACAGCGCCGATATAGAGCTCTATTACGAGGACCATGGCTCGGGTCAGCCGGTGGTCCTGATCCACGGATATCCCCTAGACGAGTCCTCATGGGAGAGGCAGACCGGAGTCCTCCTCGACGCGGGCAAGCGGGTGATCACCTATGACCGACGTGGCTTCGGGAAGTCCGACAAACCGACGATGGGGCACGATTACGACACCTATGCGGCAGACCTCAGCGCTCTGGTTTCAACGTTGGACCTGCAGGATGCCGTTCTGGTTGGTTTCTCCATGGGCACTGGTGAGGTGGTCCGCTACCTCAGCCGATACGGGTCCCACCGCGTTGCTAAAGCAGTGTTCATCGGCGCACTTCAGCCCTTCATGCTGAAGACCGAGGACAACCCCTCAGGTGCTATGTCACAAGAGGACGTCGATGGCATGCTCGACACGATCAGAGCTGACCGCTATGCCTTCTTTACCGGCTTCTTACACAACTTCTACAAGACCGATGAGAACCTCGGCACTCGGATTAGCGAGGAGGCATTGCGAAACAGTTGGCAGCTTGCTGCGAACATGTCGCCGCACACGTCGATCTGGGCCGTGTCGACCTGGTTCACCGATTGGCGCGCGGACATAGACAAGATCGACGTACCGACGTTGATCATGCACGGTACCGGTGACCTAAACGTGCCGATTGACATCACCAGCCGTGTATTGGCCAAGATGCTGCCCAGCGCCACCTACATTGAAATCGAGGGCGCCCCGCATGGCATGCTGTGGACGCACTGGGATGAGATCAATAAGGCCTTGCTGGACTTCCTGGAGTAACCGCGCGTCACCGCGGAGCCTGGCCTTCGGGCTAACGTACGCCGCTCGGCCGGAACTGGACGCTGATCCGCGGACCCACTGACCGCGTGGTCTTTGGGACCGCATGCTCCCATGTGCGCTGACATGAGCCGCCCATGACGATCAGGTCGCCGTGACCCAGCTGGTGCCGGATGGTCGCGCCGCCGCCGCGAGGCCGCAGCAGGAACTGCCGCGATGAGCCGAGCGAGACGATCGCCACCATAGTGTCCTCATTCTTGCCGCGGCCGATGGTGTCACCGTGCCAGGCGACCGAGTCGCGCCCGTCGCGATAGAGGCACAATCCAGCAGTAGTAAAGAGCTCGCCCAACTCCCTCGCATAGTGCGCATTCAGGGCCTCACGAGCCATCACCAGTTGAGGATGGGGGAGCGGATCCTCCTCGCCGTAGAAGCAAAGCAGTCGAGGTACGTCGACAACGCGCTCGTACATCTGGCGCCGCTCGGCCTGCCAGGGCACCTGCTCGAACAGATCCTCAAAGAGGGAGCCGGCGCCGCTCAACCAGCCGGGCAGTAGATCGACCCATGCGCCGCGACCCAGTGGCTGGCGGGTAATCATGCCGCCCAGCGGGCCGAGCGCGAGATGGTCGCTGCCCGCTAAGTCGAAGAGGGATGTCTGAACAACACTCGGCATGCCCGCACTTTAGCACGGATTCGATTATATATTCGAATCTGACGGGGTCTTCTTCGTCTTCGTCGGGGTCGGTGTTGGCGTTGGCGACTTTGTCGGCGGTTCTGTCGTCGGCGGTTCGGTCGGTTGCTTGGTGGTTGGCGGCGGTTCGGGCGGCGACGGCGCTGTGGCCAAAGTGAGCTTAATGGTGGTGTCGCGGTCGACGTTCGCGCCAGCGCGCGGACTCTGTGCAATGACTGTCCCAGCCGGTTGCGAACTCTCTTGATCACTGAACACCGGGTCGTCAAAGCCGGCATCATTGGCGATCCGGATGGCGGCAGCGCGGCTCACGCCCTCGAAGTCCGGCACCTCGGACTTGCCCGTCGCGTACCGCACCGTGATCTTGGTGTCCAGAGGTACGGTTTCGCCTTCCTTGGGTGAGATGCTGGTCACCTCACCGGGCTTGGCGTTACTGTTCTCGCTCTTGGCCGCGACCTTCTTGACGTTGCTAAAGTTCAGATCCTCCAAGGCGTTTACGACATCTTTGACGTCCTTGCCAACCAAGTTATTGGGAATGGTGGCGGTCTTAGGCCCGTCATTCACCGTAATGGTGACCTTAGTGTTTACAGGGACAGGTGTGTTTTCGACGGGGTCTTGGGCCGTGACTCTGCCCCTGCCTTCCTCGTCGCCGTTCACTTTCTTGACCTCGACCTGCAGCTGACTATTTATGAGCTGATTGCGTGCATCCTCCTCGGTGAAGCCGACGACGAGTGGCACCTCCACGGTGTCTGCGGTGTTCGGGTTCAGGATGCGGTAGAGCCCCCAACCGCCCAGGCCCAACGCCGCCACGATGAGTGCCGTGACAAGAATCGCCAAGCCGACGCGACTCTTGCGTGGCTCCTCTTCCTCGTACTCCTCCTCCGGGCCTTCCGGTCCCGACGGCGGCACGAAGGTGGGTGGCGTAGCGACGTGGGTCGCGTCGTCGTACGCGTTGGCCGCCATTGCTCCCGCTGCCAGGGGCACGACCGCCGTCGCCTGCTGGGCTGTGGTTTGCTGGCCGGCGAGTAGACGGCTGATGTCGTCCTTCATGTCCGTCGCCGACTGATAGCGCTCCGACCGATCCTTGGCCAGTGCCTTCAGGACGACCGCGTCGATCTCGGGACTGATCTCCGGGTCCAGCTGGCTGGGCGGCAGCGGAGTCTCGCGTACGTGCTGATAGGCGACACTCACCGGGGAATCCCCAACGAACGGCGGCCGGCCGACCAACAACTCATAGAGCAGGCAGCCCGTGGAGTACAGGTCGCTGCGCGAGTCCACGGTCTCACCGCGGGCCTGTTCGGGCGAGAGGTATTGCGCGGTGCCAATTACGGCAGCCGTCTGAGTCATGGTTGCGCTGGTATCTGCCACGGCCCGAGCGATGCCGAAGTCCATGACCTTCACTCCGCCGTTTGAAGTGAGCATCACATTGGCCGGCTTGATGTCGCGGTGCACGATGCCCGCCTTGTGGCTGTAGCTCAAGGCGTCCAGCACACCCTGGGTCAGCTCCAGCGCGCGCTCGGGCAGGATCTTGCGTCCGTCCTTGAGCACGTCGCGGAGCGTCGAACCCTCAACCAACTCCATCACGATGTAGGGGATCCCCACGCCGGTCAGCGGATCGACCTCCTCGCCGGTGTCGTAGACGGCGACGATCGTTGGATGGTTTAGCCCGGCAGCCGACTGCGCCTCGCGGCGAAACCGCGCTTGGAACGTCGGGTCGGTGGCAAGATCGGTCCGCAGCTGCTTGACAGCGACGGATCGACCGAGCCGTTGATCCACAGCACGGCGGACCTCGGCCATGCCCCCGCGTCCCAGCAGCTCGCCCAGTTCGTATCGGCCCCCGACCGTCGTTGGGCTGCTAGTCATGTCCATGGTCCTCCCTCAACCCCGGCTGCCATTCTCGGCCATAGGGCGCCAGAGCGTGAAATGGGCATCTCATGTGGACTCGGCGGGCCGGAAACGGGCGCGGTGGCGGCTGAAAGCGTACGTTTCCCACCAAACCGGCGGAAACGCACCGGGTTTGGGCGCTGGATGCGTGCGTTTCCCACCAAACCGGCGGAAACGTACAGGCCCCGAGCGCTTCGTCAAAGCGCCGCCTGCATAACAGCTTTGGCAATGGGTGCTGCCAGTCGCCCACCTGCGATGTCGTTCCGCGGGATGTCGGCGTCCTCAACGATCACAGCAACGGCAACCGCGGGATTGTCCACCGGCGCAAAAGAGGTGAACCACGCGAACGGCTTGCGCTTGGGATCTGACTGCGCGGTCCCGGTCTTGCCGGCGACCTCGACGCCAGGGATCTGCGCATTGTGACCGGTGCCCTCGTTGACAACTTGCAACATCATCTGCTGCAACTCCTTGGCGTTGTTCGGAGTCATCGCAGTGGACAGCTCCTGTTGCTTGTGCGTCTCGATCGGCTTCAGATCCGCAGACCACACGCTGCTGACCACATAGGGATCCATCAGCACCCCGTCGTTCGCGATCGCCGCGGAGACCATGGCCATCTGCAACGGGCTCGCTGCTACGTCGTACTGGCCAATGGAGCTAAGTGCCAGCTGCGCTTCATTGAGCTTGTCGGGGAATTGGCTGGCCACCCCGCCGAGATCGGAGAGATGCCGTCTGTCGAATCCGAAGGCCTGCGCTTGGTCCCGCAGCTTGCTTGCTCCCACCTCGAGACCCAGGTTGGCGAACGCGGTGTTACACGAAACCTTGAGTGCCTGCGTGATGGTGATCTTTGTACCGCCGCAGTTGGTGGAGTTCGGTAGGTAGACCCGCGTACCGGGCAGCTTTAGCCGGTCCGGCGACTCAACTGTGGAATCCGGGGTCTTGCCATCCGCCAGAGCTGCCGCCGCGGTCACCAGCTTGAACGTCGAGCCCGGTGGATAGATCTCCCGAGCGGCGCGGTTGGACAGCGGATGTTGAGGGTCCGAAGCAAGCCGGTCATACGCCTTCCCGGCAGCCTCGATGTCGTGACTTGCGATGTCGTTCGGATCGTAGGTCGGGCTGGTCACCATGGCCAGCACTGCGCCTGACTTGGGGTCGAGCGCAACCACTGCGCCCTTCTGGTTGCCGAGCGCCTCAGTTGCCGCCTTCTGAATCTTGGGAACGATCGTGGTCTGTACGGTCGCGCCCTTCGGCGTCTTGTTGGTCGCCATGTCGATCAGCCGGCGTACAAAGAGCGCGTCATCGGTGCCAGCGAGTTGCGCGTTGTACGTGCTCTCCAGAGCCGAGCTGGCACGGTCATAGGAATAGAAGCCGGTGATCGGTGCGTAGAGCTTGCCGTCCGGATAGACCCGTTGGTACTTGAAGCGGTCTTTGGATGGCACCGTCTTGGCCATCTCGACCTTCCCGGCAGCCAAGATCGCCCCGCGGTTCTGCGCGAACTCGGCGTCCCGCACCCTCCGGTTCTGCGGCTGGGCGGCCAGTGAATCTTGCCGAAAGATCATCATGTACGTGCAATTGGCCAGCAGTAGCGCGAACATGATCATGGCGATGAAGGCCACCCGGCGTATCGGCTTATTCATGCGCCCGCCTTGACAAGCTGGGTTTGCTCCGCGTCCGGGTTGATCGGTGCGACGGTCGCCGCGGGCTTGCGCACCTGATGGGAGATCACGAGCAACAAACCGGCCACTATCCAGTTGGAGACCAGTGATGAGCCGCCCTGAGACATGAACGGTGTCGTCAGGCCGGTCAGCGGCAGCAGCCGCGTCACACCACCGATGATCGTAAACACCTGAAGCGCAAATCCGAACGACAGGCCAGTAGCCAGCAGCTTGCCGAACGGCTCCCGACATTGCAGAGCGATTCGCAGGCCACGGGCCACGATCAATCCGTAGATCAGGATCACTGCCATCAACCCGGTCATGCCGAGCTCCTCGCCAATCGCGGCGGCAATGAAGTCGCTGCGTGCCAGTGGGGTGAGACCTGGACGTCCCAGCCCGAGACCAGTCCCCAGCAGGCCCCCCCATGCCATGCCGAATTGCGCGTTGATCACTTGGTAGTAGGCATCGAAATTTGAGAACGGGTCGAGCCAGGCACCGACCCGGGCCCGGACATGGCCGAAGTTCAGGTAGCCGAAGTACGCGCCGGCCGCAAACAGCAGTGTGCCCAACACGGCCCAACCGGCTCGCTCGGTTGAGACATACAGCATCATCACGAAGAGCCCGAAGAAGAGCAATGAGGTTCCCAGATCACGCTGCCAGACCAGGATGGCCAAGCTGATCAGCCACATCACCAAAATCGGGCCGAGGTCGCGGGCGCGCGGCAGGTCGATCCCGAGAACGCGATAACCCGCCAGCGCCAAGACGTCGCGCTTCTCGACGAGGTAGGAGGCAAAAGCAATGGCGAGCAGAATCTTCGCCGCCTCAGCTGGCTGGAAACTGTAGGGGCCGACCTGGATCCAGATCTGGGCACCGAACTTCTCGGTGCCCAGGCCGGGCACCATTGGCAGCAACAACAAGACGATACCGGCTAGCCCGATGGTGTAGGTGAACCCCTGCAGCGGTCGATGATCATTTAGCCATACCACGACCAGGATGAAGAGAACGATCCCGACCGCAGTCCAGATCAGCTGCAGCCGAGCACCGTTGAGTGGCGGGTCGTTGATCAAGTCGATGCGGTGAATCATCACCAAGCCAAGGCCGTTGAGCAGGATGACGCAGGGCAAGATCACCGGATCGGCGTACGGCAGCCGCCACCGCACGGCGATGTGCGTCAGCGCCGCCATCCCAATGCAGACACCGGCCACGTAGGGAAAGCTTGATGAGATTTGGCCAGTGACGTTGAGATCGACCACCGCGTACGCGCCGAGGGTCAGCGCCAACGCGAAGATGATCAGGCCCAACTCGGCTCCGCGTCGCTTGCGAGGGACGACGGCAACGGGTGCAACCTCACGCATCAGCAGCTCGGCTCCGCCTGCCCGGTAGCGGGAGCCGAAGGTTTGGGAGTTGGCTTGCTGACGGGCTTCTTACTGGATGTGGCGTTGGGCTTCGAATCTGGTGTCGAGCTTGGCCGTGTCGAGGTCGTCGGCTGTGGGGCGCAGCGTTCGGCGGCCGCAGTCAGCTCCGCGATTGTCGCACGAGCCGAATCCAGGCTCGGCACATCGATTTTGGCTTTGACCTGCTCCTGATAGAACGGCGGAAGCTGACTGACTGCCAGTTGCTGCACCTCATAGACACGTGACAAGGACAGGCCCGGAAGGTTGTCCGACAGCCCCTGGAAGATCGCGACCTTGTCCCGATCCGCCCCGACAAAATATTGGGTGCGCGTCCACGCGTACGCCGTCCCCAATCCGGCGATTGCAATAAGCACCAGCACAAGGAGTCCGATGAGGGGCCGGCGGAAGCGCCGTTGATGGGGCGCCTGCGGGTCGTAGCGCTCCTCATCGTCACTCGGGGTGTGCCCGAGGTCGGCCAACCTTGTGACGAGAGTGTCTTCGGATCCGTCGTCCTCAGCAAGCTGACGGCGCGGGGCGCCGGGAGCTTGGATGGGCTGATTTGAGGCGGCACCAAGCACCACCACCTCGTCACTGCCCCCGGATTCGACAACATCGGCAACGATCACCGTGATGTTGTCGATCCCGCCCTCGTGAAGGGATTCGGCGACAATGCGCTCGACGGCCTGGTCCAGTTCGGGAATTTGGAGGGCAGCCTCGATGACGTCATCGTCGATTAGTCCGCAGACGCCGTCGCTGCAGAACATCAACCGATCACCGACCTTGACAGGCACCGTGGTGAGATCGGGGTCGTTGGTGGGCTGCCCATTCAGGACCTTCAGCAGTAGCGAGCGGTGCGGATGTATCGCTGCTTCGGTTTCGCTGATCTTGCCATCGTCGACGAGTGACTGCACCCAGGTGTGATCATGAGTGAGCCGTCCCAGACGACCGTCGCGCAACAGATAGGCGCGGCTATCTCCGATGTGGGCCAGGCCGAGTTCGACGCCGTCGAACATCGCACCCGTGACCGTCGTGCCCATGCCCTCTAGTGAGACGTCGGACTCGATAAGTTCTGCGATCTTGTCATTGGCGTCGCGGATCGCATCAGCAAGCACCCCCAGCATTTGCTTGCCCTCAGTGGGCGCCGCGATCTTGCGGATGGTGTCGATTGCGACGGATGAGGCAAGATCACCGGCGGCAGCGCCGCCCATACCGTCGGCCACGGCCAGCAAGTTCGGACTTGCATAGCCAGAGTCCTGATTGTTCTTGCGAATCGGGCCGATCTCAGAGTGCGCGACATAGCGTAGCTGGAGCGTCATGTGATCACGACTCCAACTTCAAGATCGTCTTGCCGATGCGTACGGTGTCGGCGAAGGTGATCGTCGTCGGAGCGGTGATCCGCTGGCCGTTGACGTACGTACCGTTGGTGGAGCCCAGATCCTCGACATAGATGCCATTTGGGGTACTGACCACGCGGGCGTGGCGAGTGGAGACGTAATCATCCTCCAAGATCAGCTGGCAGTCGGCGCCACGGCCGATCATGATGACTCCGCCAGCCAGATCTGCGGAGAGTCCCGCCTGGTTGCCCTGCGAGATCATGAAGACTCGAGGCTCACCGCGATGTCGCTTGGCCCTGCGTGGTGGAGGTGGAGGCGACTCCAGTTCCTGGGGTTGCGGTTGGTCGGATGCGCTGACCGTCCTACCGAACAGATCACTCCGGATCACCGAAACCGCGGAGAGAATGAACAGCCAAAGG
>DATDKX010000142.1:0-9537 GCA_036519615.1 Propionibacteriaceae bacterium | reverse complement strand
TGTCACCGGCGACCAGGTAACCGGCGACGTACAGAATCCCGATAATGACCAGGACGCCGCCGACAACGGCGGCGACCAAGAGCCAATTGATCTGTGGTCCGGCCGGCGTCTCATCTGTGGACTGTTCATCCGCCGGGCGATCTGGTCCCTCGACGGTCGTCTCGTCAGGGGAAACATCCCATCTTGGCGTCTGAGTGGTCACGAACTGCTACCTCTCCTCCCCCAACGCCCGCTAAGAATAAGCCCCCCGATAGTACGTCAATGGAGCCGGTGCGTTTGGGTCATCATCAGATGGCAGACCGCTGGCACGGAGAATCTCCCCAACCACGATGGTGTGATCGCCGCCGTCATGGACGCCGTACGTCGTGCACTCCAGCCAGGCCAGCGAGCCGTCGATCAGCGGGGTGCCGCTGAGTGGGCTCGGAGTATGCGGGACGTTATCGAACTGACTCAGCAAGTCTCTGCCGCGGTTGGAGAAGTGCTTGGCGAGCGATTCTTGGTCGACGGTGAGTAGCGACAAACACCAGTTCTCGGACTTGATGATCGCGCCGTGAAAACGGCTCGACTTGCTGACGCACACCAGCACCAAAGGCGGCTCCAAGGACACCGAGCAGACGGCGGTCGCCGTCATGGCGTGCTTGACCCCGTGATAGAGCGCTGTTGCAATGGTCACTCCGGAGGCGAAGTGGCCCATGACGTGGCGCAGCGCATCCGACGAACCTGGAACACCGTAGGCCCCGTCCGGTGCAGTTTGCGTGTTCGGGGAGCCCTTTGACCAGCTCGCGCTCGTCACAAGCGCTAACTCAGTCCGGCGAACAGGTCATCAGCCCAGCCTTCGCCTTCAGGAAGCGGAACCCCGGATGCGAGGCGGTAGTACTCATAGGCCCAGCGATTCTCTCCTAGCACCTCTGCGCCAGCGAAGAACGGACCGTCCGGTGTGATCTGAGTGGCGTGCGCCCGCATAGCGGCGATTTTTTGTGCCACCCACGGCCGGCCATCAATTTGCACTGCGATGTCTTCGTCGTCAGAGAGCATGACCGACATCGGGCCGTCAGGATCAAAGCCCTTGAATGTCTCCTCGTCACCCGCGTCCCGCAGTGCCTGAATGCCGGCCAGCATTCGGCGCTTGCTCATGGTGATCCAGAACACCCGAGAAACCGTCCACGGCTGACCAAGGTCTCGACGGTAGGAGGGCACCCCGGCCAGCTGGGTGGCGTACATGGCGACCCGATGCGCTTGGATGTGGTCGGGGTGACCGTAGTTCCCGATCTCGTTGTAGGTGACCAGGACCTGCGGGCGGCGGTCGCGAATGACGGGTACGAGCTCGTTGGCAGCCTCAAGCAAGTCGGTGGTCCAGAAAATTCCTTCCCGAAGCACATCCCGAGCGATGGCCCGACCGTCAGGGGCGTACGCCATCCCGGAATCCCGGAATCGGCCATCGCCACCGAGTCGTAGGTAGTCGGTGACGCCGAGGATCTCCATGGCCAGTTTCAGCTCACCAACCCGGTGCGGCCCAAGATCATCATTCTGGTCTGGGGCAAGATGGGCGAGATCTTCGACCAGCACCTCGCCTTCTTCGCCGAGGGTGCAGCTGACCAAACAGACCGCCGCGCCCTCGGACACATACTTGGCCATCGTCACCCCGTTATTGATCGTCTCGTCATCGGGATGTGCATGGACCAACATGAGCCGCCGGGCGGGCAGGGACGTCACATCAGAATTCACGGCCCCACCTTATGCCGTGCTGAATGTTCGCTCCGGAGCCTTGCATACCAGAGAGATCAGTTCACGCGACGATCACCCGAGGCTCAGCGAAGTGACAGGCCGAATCATGTGCCGATTCACCATCGGGACGCTCGACCAGCAAGGGTTCCTCAATGCTGCAGATTTCCTGCGCTTTCCAGCAGCGGGTATGGAACCTGCACGCCGCCGGAGGGTTGGCTGGGCTCGGTACATCACCGGTCAGCACGATCTGCTCACGGACGTTGCGCAGGGTTGGATCGGGCAAGGGCACAGCCGACAGCAAGGCCTGCGTGTAAGGATGTGTGGGTCGGGAGTAGATCTGGTCCTCATCTCCCATCTCCACGATCTTGCCGAGATACATCACGCCAACCCGATCCGAGATGTGCCGAACGACTGATAGGTCGTGGGCGATGAAGATGTACGCCAGGCCGAGTTCATTTTGCAGGCTCTCGAGCAGATTCACTACCTGAGCCTGAACTGAGACGTCGAGCGCCGAGACCGGCTCATCGCAGATGATCACCTTCGGATTGAGGGCCACGCCGCGGGCAATGCCGATCCGCTGCCGCTGGCCGCCGGAGAACTGGTGCGGATAGCGATTGATGTGCTCCGGGTTGAGACCGACCAGATCAAGCAGTTCCTCTACCCGGCGGCGGCGGTCGCCCTTCGGCACCACGTCGCGATGGATCTCAAAGGGCTCACCGACGATGTCTCCGACCGTTTTGCGAGGGTTGAGTGAGGTGTAGGGATCCTGAAACACGATCTGGATATCCCGCCGGAGCCGGCGCATGTCTCCGCCCTTCTGGGAGTAGACGTCCACCCCGTCAAAGGTGAGCTTGCCCCCAGTAGGCTCCTCCAACCGCATCAGCATCCGACCGAGAGTCGACTTCCCACAGCCAGATTCGCCGACGATACCGAGCGTCTCCCCCTTGTACAGCTCGAAGGAGACGCCATCGACAGCCTTGACCTGCCCGACCGTACGCCGCAGCACGCCGGCCTTGATCGGGTAGTACTTCACCAGGTTCTCGGCCTTGAGGACCACCTCGCGGTTCATTGCGGCTCAACTCCTCGCTCAACTTCTTCCTCGCGATCAAGGCCCGCATCGGCCGTCGGATACAGGAGTTCGCGCTCCAGATGCGCCTCCACCTCCGCGGTCGTCTGGGTCACCTCAAGCTCTGGGCTGTGCGCTAGCAGCAGCTCAGAGAAATGGCATGCGGCAAATCTGTGCCGAGCGACTTCCCGGAGTGGTGGCGGTGGGTCCACCCGGCAGATGTCTTGGGCGTAATGGCAGCGCGGGTTGAAGGGGCAGCCGGGCGGGATGCTCATCAGGTTCGGCGGCAGGCCGCCGATGGCGTCGAGAGTCTCGCCTTTTTGGTCGAGCCGTGGGATCGATTCGAGTAGGCCCTTGGTATAGGGATGGGCGGGTTGGGCGTAAAGCTCGAACGCATCGGCCTCCTCCACAATGCGGCCGGCGTACATCACAGCAATCCGATCCGCCACGTCGGCCACGACGCCGAGATCATGGGTGATCAGAATGAGGCCCATCTTGCGCTCCTGCTGCAGGTCTTTCAGAAGCTGCATGATTTGGGCTTGCACCGTCACGTCCAGAGCAGTTGTCGGCTCGTCGGCTATCAGCACGGCGGGGTCGAGGGCGATCGCCATGGCGATCATGATGCGCTGCCGCATACCGCCGGAGAACTGATGTGGATAGGCCTTGACACGTTGCGCCGCTCCCGGGATCTGCACCCGTTGCATGAGGCGTATGGCCTGGGCCTGCGCATCGGACTTGTTCATTCCCCGGTGCTTACGGAACATCTCGGCGATCTGCCAGCCCACAGAAAAGACAGGATTGAGAGCGGACAGTGCGTCCTGGAAGACCATCGATATCTCTGGCCCACGGACCCGCCGCCGCTCATCGTCGCTCAGCTTGAGGATGTCCTGCCCGCAGTAGCGCACCTCACCACCAGTGATGAATGCAGGTGGAGAGTCCAGGATGCCCATGATCGCCTGCGCGGTCACCGATTTCCCTGATCCCGACTCACCGAGGATGGCCAGTGTCTCGCCCTCGCGGAGGTGGAACGACACGCCATTGATGGCCTTCGAGACTCCGTCGCGAGTGCGGAACTCCACCTGCAACTGGTCGACCTCGAGGAGCAGGCCGTCGACAGGTATCCAGGCGCCCCGGGTATCGAGAACCTCGACGTGGGACGTCCCTCCAGTTCCAACCGTCATTGCGACCTCCTCAGCGCAGTCTCGGATCGAGAGCGTCGCGGACCACGTCGCCCAGCATGATGAATGACAAGACCGTCAAGGACAGGAACAAGCTGGGGAACAAGAGCATGTGTGGCGCGACTCGGATCAATCCGATACCGGAAGCCTCCGAAATCTGAGTGCCCCACGAGATCACCGGTGGCACCAGGCCCACACCGAGGAAGGACAGCGTCGCCTCGACAGCGATGAACACGCCGAGGTTGATCGTAGACACCACGATCACCGATGCCAGGGAGTTAGGCACGATGTGCGAGCTGATGATTCGCATAGGTGAAGCACCCAGTGCCCGGGCCGCTTGCACATAATCGTTCGGCTTGACCTGCAGCACGCTGGAGCGCATCAGCCGGCTGATGGTAGGCCAAGCGAGGATCCCGATAACGAAGGCGACCTTGCTCACGCCGATCATGAAAGGAGTTTCCGGCCCGTTGGGGAACGTGTAGAGGAACAGGATGCCGCCGAGGAGCAGCGGAATGGCGAGAAAGATCTCCCCGATCCGCCCCAGTACGGAATCCATCCAGCCGCCGCGATAGCCGGAGACGATTCCGATCACCACTCCGAGCACCATGCTGAAGATCGTCGCCAGAATGCCGACGCTAATCGAGGCTCGCGCGCCGTAGATCGTTCGGGCATACACGTCGTAGCCCTGAGTGTCCCGACCGAACCACGCGTCGGCCGAGGGCTTCGCCCGTGCCTTGGATAGATCGGCGTACGCCGGATCTTTGTTGGTAAACAGCTCGGGGAAGATCGCCATCACTAGGAACAGCAAGATCAGGGCGAGCGAGATCCAAAACATCGGGCGCGTGCGGAGTTCGCGCCAGGCGTCAGATGCAAGTGATCGGGCGCCCGTTGTGGTCGTGTCCGGAAGTACCTCCTCCGGGCCGCTGGCAGCATCGGTCTGAAGTGGTACGACGGGTTCGTCTGAGAGATCGGTTCGCTGCCGTCTGAGTTCAGTCATTGGAGATCCTCGGATCCAGGACGCCGTACAGGATGTCGACGACGAGGTTGGCCAGCAGGAAGACCAGCACGAGCATGGTGATAGTGCCGACTACCGCCACCCCATCCTTCTGGTTGATGCTGCGGTAGAGGAAGTTGCCCACACCATTGATGTTGAAGATCCGCTCCGTCACGATTGCGCCACCCATGAGAGCTCCCAAGTCGATGCCAATGTAAGTGATCACCGGGATCAAGGAGTTGCGCAGCGTGTGAACGCCCACCGTCCGTGCGTTGCTGAGGCCCTTGGCTCGCGCGGTCCGCACGTAGTCGGCGCGCAAGTTCTCGACCAGATTGGCGCGCATCAATCGAGCGACGTACGCCACCGACAACGAGGCCAGTACAAAGGCCGGCATGATCAACTCGTAGAAGGTGCCATGGGTCGCCGTGACGGGGAACCAGCCCAGCCGGACCCCGAAGATGAGCTGTGCCAAGTTGCCGATGACGAAGACTGGTATCGAGATCAGCACCAGTGTGCTCACTGTTACAAGAGTGTCGCTGAACTTTCCCCGCCGGATACCAGCCAGCACCCCGGCCGAGATGCCGATGATGATTTCGATGATGATGGCCATCACGGCGAGTTTGATCGTGGTTGGCCAACGAATGGCCAGCTCATGCGCCACGCTATTGCCGTAGAAGTTCGTTCCGAGGTCACCTTGCAGCAGTTTGCCTAAATACAACGCGTATTGGACGAGCAGAGGCTTGTCCAGGTGGTACTCCGCGTTGAAGGCCGCGATGTAGTTCGGAGGACAGGGGCGCTCGCCGCAGCGACCCTCGACAGGGTTTCCCGGTATCGCAAAGACCATCGTGTAGATCAAGAACGTGGTGCCCAGGATGACCGGAATCATCTGCAGCAGACGCCGCACGATGTACTTACCCATGAGCCACTCCTTCCGCCGATCAAACCGGAAGTCCTTGCGACCACCGCATCCGATTGGGCTCTCCAGCAGCTACTGCTCAACATAGTTACGGCTCGCCGGTTGGTATACCGGCGAGCCGAAACTCATAACGACACGAACGTGCCTTACTTCACCTTGACCGACTCGAGGTCGAGTACGCCGAACGGAGTGATCTTGACGTCGGTGACCCGATCCGACCAGCCAGCAGTGATCGCATAGCTCCACATCGGCATGGACGGCAGGTCCTCGGCGAGCATGGCCTCTGCCTCTTGGTACAGCTTGTTGGCCTCATCCGGGCTCGTCGCGGCAGCCGCCTCATCCAGCTTGGCGTCGAACTTCGGGTTGCTGTAATTGGTGTCGTTCGAGCTGGCATTGGTCTTGTAGATCGGTGCCAGGAAGTTCTCGATCGACGGGTAGTCCATCTGCCAGCCGGCCCGGAACAAACCGCCGAGCTCACGCTTGACGATCTGATTCCGCAGGGTTGCGAAGTCAGGGGTCACCTTAGTGACGCAGTCCACTCCAAGGGTGTTCTTGATGGAGTTGCATGCGGCGTCAGCCCACGGCTTGTGGCCACCGTCGCCATTGACCCCCAGGGTGAGCGTCCCCTTGTATCCGCCGGCCTTGTCGTAGAGCTCCTTTGCTTTCGTCGGGTCAAACTTGCACCACTCACCGCAAGCGCCGGGCTTGAAGCCATCCACCACCGGGGAGACCCAGCCATCCATCGGCGGGCGGGTGCCGTTGAAGATCTGCTTGTTGATCAGATCGCGGTCGATCGCCATAGAGATCGCACGGCGCAGATCGATGTTGTTCTTGAACTGCTCGTCGTTGGGCGAGAAGTCGGTTGAGGCGATCACGCCGGACTCACGCTGACCGTTACGATCCGGCAACTCCTGCTTATAGAGGTCGTCAACCAGCCGGTCGCTCGGGATGATGTCAGTGAAGTCCAGGTTGTTGGCGACCACATCGTTGTATGCCGCGCCATCGTCGTTGTAGATCCGGAAGGTGATCTTGTCGACGTTGGGCTTGAACTCACCGGAGTAGTCAGGGAACCTCGAAACGACCAATGCGGTGTCGGTCTTGCTGTCCACCTTGAACGGGCCGGCACCAATCGGCTGCTGCCCGAAAGCCTTGGGGTCGTTGAAGAACGAGTCTGGCAGTGGAGCGAAGGCGGTGTAGCCCAGGCGGACCATCAGGTTAGAGACCTTCGACGCGGTCTTGATCGTGAAGGTGTGATCATCGACCACCTTCAAGCCCGTCATGGTCTTTCCCTTGGCTGGCTTGCCTTCGCAGTCGGCCGTGCCTTTGGCGTCGGTTCCGCACTGTAGATCGGTGAAGCCGTCGATGGGCTCAAAGAAGTAGGCGTTGAGGTTGCCGTTCGGCCCGTACGCGTCCCAGTTCCAGGCGTCCACGAAGTTCTTGGCCTTCACCTCCGTGCCGTCTTGGAACTTGTATCCAGGCTTCAGCTTTACCGTGAAGTTCTGGTTGTCCTTGGTGTCGATCGACTGTGCGATGTCCAGCTCAGGCGCAGCCGTCTCGGAGTTGTAGTGCACGAGTTTCGCCAAGATGGCATCCAGCTGGTTGCCGCCACACTGCTCGTTGGTGTTGGCGGGAATCAGCGGGTTCTGCGGGGTACAGCTCCGAATAGCGATCTCGCCGCCTTGCCCGCCGGCCTGACTGGTTCCCGGCTGAGGCTCTGAACCACCGCCGCCGCCACAGCCCGCCGCCACAAGAGCGAGGGCCGAGAGAGCAGCGGCCATCCCGCCAGTTCTTCCACGCATTCGAATGTCCTCCTCCATGTGCGCCTCGGTGGGGCGCGGTCAATCTGAATCTAAGGGAAACCTAGACTCCGTAGGAACGAAACAGTTCTAGGTCACCAAACTAATACCCACAAGACTTGTCGGTCAGCGGGGGGCAACACGCAACATGATTGTGATCTGGACCCGCAGGGCCACCGTACCGAGCCTGATGTTATTGGCGACGGGCCGCATCGAGCGCCAGACCTGCTCGTGGCGAGTGCCGCCGAACAGTCGGTGTATAGCCCGGCTGTCGAGCACCTCGCCGCCCTGATCCGTTGCTGATCTTGCCTACTCTGCCGATGATCGTCTCCTTCCTTGTGCACCGACTGAATGGAATACCCCGATGAGCACATCAAGCGTGATCAGCAACGACGACGCAACATCAGGTGCATCGGAAAACGCCGCCGAGCATCTGTGGATGCATTTCACCCGGATGTCTAGCTTCGCAAGCAAGCCAGTACCAACCATCGAGCGTGGCGAGGGCGCGTATATCTGGGATACCAACGGACGGAAGTATCTCGATGGACTCTCGGGTCTGTTTGCCGTGCAGGTCGGCCACGGACGAGCTGAACTCGCTGAGGCCGCGGCCGCGCAAGCACGCAAGCTGGCGTTCTTCCCGATCTGGTCCTATGCCCATCCAACGGCGATCGAGCTGGCTGATCGGATTGCTGACGCGGCGCCAGGTGATCTGAACAAGGTCTTCTTCTCATGTGGCGGCGGCGAGTCGGTGGAAACGGCGTGGAAGGTGGCCAAGCAGTTTTTTAAGCTCATCGGTAAGCCATCCAAGACAAAGGTGATCTCTCGTGCGGTGGCCTACCACGGCACCCCTCACGGTGCGTTGTCGATTACTGGGGTTCCCGGGTTCAGACTGCCCTTTGAGCCCCTCGTGCCTGGAGGCACACGGGTACCGAACACCGATTTCTATCGTGCGCCACACGAGGTAGCGGACGGTGAGAAGCAGTTTGCGCTCTGGGCAGCCAACAGGGTGGAGGAGGCAGTCCTCCAGGAAGGACCGGACAGCGTCGCAGCCGTTTTCATCGAACCGGTGCAGAATGCTGGCGGCTGCATTCCCGCTCCTCCTGGCTATTTCGAGCGATTGCGGGAGATCTGTGATGTGTATGACTTGTTGCTGGTTTCGGATGAGGTCATTTGCGCGTACGGGCGGTTGGGCACCATGTTCGGTGCGCAGAAGTACGGCTATCAGCCCGACATCATTACCACGGCCAAGGGGTTGACCTCAGGCTATTCGCCGCTCGGCGCGGCGATCATCTCTGACCGTATTTTCGAGCCCTTCGGCCAGGGGAACACGGCTTTCCCGCACGGCTACACCTTTGGCGGACACCCGGTGTCATGCGCTGTTGGCCTGGCCAACTTGGATCTCTTCGAGCATGAGGATCTGTTGGGCAACGTCCTTCGGCAGGAGAATGCTTTCCGGCGGACGCTTGAGCGTCTTTATGACCTGCCGATCGTTGGCGACGTACGCGGTGACGGCTACTTCTATGCCGTTGAGCTGGTGAAGGACAAAGCGACCAAAGAAACCTTGACCGCGGAAGAGGTTGAAAGAGTGCTGCGCGGTTACGTGGCAAACGCCACATTCGAGAATGGCCTCTATTGCCGGACCGACGATCGCGGCAATCCCGTTGTACAGGTCGCTCCCCCGCTGATCTGCGGTCAGGCCGAGTTCGATGAGATAGAGCAAATCCTGCGATACGTACTGACGGAGGCTTGGACCAAGATCTAAATGACGCTGTCGGTACGCAGGCTCGGGCCCGATGACGCTGAGGCCGCGCGGCAACTTGGCATGGAAGCATTCGGGTTTCCCAGCAGCCCGCCAACGAGTC
>DATDKX010000141.1:0-6571 GCA_036519615.1 Propionibacteriaceae bacterium | reverse complement strand
CAACCCGGTGGACAGCCGTCGGAAGACAGCACTGACCTCCGGCGCGTTATGCAGGTCGAGGCCGCGGACCATAACCGAACCGTGCTCGGCAACCGCAGCGCGTAACGCGTCCCTATGCTCGGCCACCCAGCTCAACCCGTCGCCGGGCGCCTCGGCGCGGACGATCGGAGCCTTGCCGGGCTGCCGGTCAATGTCGAGCAGCGACACCGGGAATGGGTATGACATATATCTTTCCTTTCAGTTACGCCTCAGGAATAAGCGAACAACTTGGCGGCGCCGAGCACGGCCGCTGCTGTCTGGGTCGGTCGGGTACGCACGAAGTAGTGACCGCCGTCGGGGATCTCGTGCAACTCAACGTGCTCGGCTAGGAGCTCCCAGTCGCGATGCCGACGCTGGAAGTCCGACGTGATGGGGTCGTCGGCGGCAACGATCACGGTGACCGGCGCAGACAGCTTCCTCACCGGCAGGCTTTCCAAAGCATCGGCGAAATAGCCATATGCGGAGAGGCAGTCGTGCCGGTAGGCACCAGCGACATGCTCGGCGCGTTGCGCATCCAGCTCGCCGAGATCGGTGTAGCCGCTGTCCGCGCTTAGGTCGGTGACGATATCAGCGTTGCTCCGGTGGGTCAGCTCGGTGATGGCGGCGCGCCGGTCGGCGGCGTCACCGAGCAGTTGCGCGGCAAGGAAAACGCGCTGGACCTCCACCCCGTGATCCTCAAGTTTTTTGGCCGTTGCCACGGCAAAAGCGGTGCCGGAGGAGTGGCCCCACAGCAGGATGTCCTTCAAGCCACGCGCGGTGATCTCGGCGACGACCTGCTCCACAACGCGCTCCATCGGTGCGAACGACTCCTTGGTGGCGGCGACGTCGTGACCAGGCAGTTCGACGGCATACACCGTGAGGCCGCTGCTCCGCAGTGCGTGGGCCATCGGTTGGAGGTTCACCGCGTTTCCGCCGGCGTACGGAAAGCACACCAGAGCGCTGGTATCCGCACTATCGGACTCCGAGAGTGACTGCAGCAGCTCGGCACGCCGCTCGGACCTGCCGTCGACCAGCGCGGCCAGATCGGCGAGCACCGGATGTCCGGTGAGGTCCTTGAGGGAGAAAACACGGTCCAGGTTGACCGCCAGTTTCACGGCCGACAACGAGGTGCCGCCGCGGTCGAAGAAGTGGTCCAGCCTGCCGATCTGGTCGGTCGGAATGCTGAGCACCTTCGCCCAGGCGGCCGCCAGCCGCTGCTCGGTCGGCGTAATCGGGGCGTCGTAGCTATCGTCGACCACGTTAAGCTGCCCGGCCAGCGCTGTCAGTGTCTTCTTGTCGATCTTGCTGTTGGCCGTCAACGGCAGCCGCTCCCGCCAGACAAAGGCCGACGGCACCATGTACTCCGGCAGCGACTCGCCCAACCGATCCCTCAGCACCTCGATCTCGAGTGGGCGCTGGCTGGAGTAGAAGGCCACCAGATGCTTGCTCTGATCCGCCCGTTCGGCCACCACCACCGCGCCGTCGCGGACCCCGGGGACCCGCAACAAGGTGTTCTCAATCTCGCCGAGCTCGATCCGAAACCCCCGGATCTTCAATTGGGAATCCCGGCGGCCCAGAAACTCCAGCTTCCCATCAGGCCGCCACCTGCCATGATCACCACTGCGATACCGGCGCTGACCGTCCGGATCGGTCAGGAATGCCGCCCGCGTGCGTTCCGGATCGTTAATGTAGCCGCGGCCGACACACACCCCGGAGAAAACAATCTCCCCCGGACTGCCGAGCGGCACCGCAGCCAAGTGCTCATCGAGGATATGGATCATTACGTTGTTGATCGGGCGGCCGAGGGGAACCCGATCGCCATCGGGCGGCCGGTCCATCACCTCATGGTTGGTGTCATCAGAGGTCTCGGTCAGCCCGTAGGCATTAACCAGCTTGATCCGCGGCTGTGAGGCGAACCAGCGCTGCGTGAGCTCCCTCTTCAACGCCTCACCGGTCACCGACACGCAGCGCAGCTCAGACAGCCAGCGCGACTCGCGTTCCAGATAGGACAGCACAACCTCCAGGTAGGACGGCACCACCTGCAACACCGTGACCCGCCCGTCGATGATCGTGTCGACGAACCGCTGCACATCCAAGATCACCGGCTGCTCGATGATCAGCGTCCGGCCACCGACCAGCAGCGCAGAAACCAGTTGCCACAGCGAAATGTCGAAACACTGCGGCGCGGTCTGCGCCACCACCTGCCCCTCCCCGATCCCCAAGTCCTCGATCTTGGCGAACAAGTGGTTGACCATGCCGGCGTGCTCACACATCGCACCCTTCGGCTCACCGGTGGAACCGGAGGTGAAATAGATATAGGCCAGCTGATCCGGCGCCACGTCGATGCCCAGATCACTGTCAGCACGATCCTCGCCATAGGCAGCTTCGATGAAGAGCGTCTGGGCCTCGGGCAGCGACTTCAGCGCCTGATCCAGGGTGGCGGTGCCGCCCGGTTCAGTCAGCAGCAGACCGCAGTCGGCCCGAGTGAGCATCGCCGCAATCCGATCGGCCGGAAAATGCGGCTCGATCGGCAAATACACACCACCAGCCTTAAAGACCGCGAGCACCGCGGCCAGCCAATCCAAATTGCGCTCCGCCACCACCGCCACGACACCTTCACGATCCAGTCCGCGGGCCAGCAGCGCCCGAGCCAGCCGATTGGCCCGGCCATTCAGCTCCCAGTACGTCAACTGCCGGGTCCCATGGATGGCCGCGATGGCGTCAGGGTGCGCCACCACCTGCTGCTCGAACAACTCATGAACCCGGCGGTCCGGCAGCTCCCGCCTCGGCCCGGCCAGTCCCTCAGTCTGGAAATGAAGTTCCTCCGCAGACAGCAAACACTGGAGTCGGTGCGCAGCATCCGGATCGGCCGCCATCAGCTCCAGCGCTGTGAGGTGGTAGCCGGCGATCCTGGCAGCGGAGTCCGCATCGAGTACGTCGGTCCGGTACCGGAGTCTCAGCGTGCGCTGGCCGTCGTCACCTGAGATGCCCACCCAGAGCACAGTGTCCTCGGACAGGTCGCCGTAGTCGCCGGTTACATCGAGGCCGGTTGGATCCAGAACGGTTTCGAAGGGCGGCGGTTCGGTGAGGCCCAGCTCGCGCCTTAGATCATCCACCGGGAAGTCACTGTGCGCCAGCAGTTCTGACTCAGCTTGATGCGTGGCCAATATCAACGACCGCCATGAGTCGGGTTCGGTCGTCAGCCTGCAGAGCAAGGGTTGGCCGCCTTGCCGGCAGGCGTAGCCGGTCGCGACCTCGCGTTCCCCGGACAGTGCGGCGAGTACCTTGGCGTGCGCAGCCAACAGGACCGAGCTGGCGGTGATCTCCAGCTGGGCTGCCAGCCGGCGCAGCGTTGCGATGAGGTCGTCAGGGATCTTCGCTTCATGCTCAGCCGTGCCCGTTGCGGGATCAAGGCTGCACCGCGGGATTGGGGTGAACCCGCCGGCGAGAAGCACATCACGCCAGAAATCTCGGTCGACCGCCCGGCCGACGACTGCCTGCACTTCCATTACGTCATTCCTCCGCTCGCCGCTGGCAAGGTTTAGTTAGGTATTAGCCGGAGCTGGGCTCCGGCTTTCGTCGCGGTCATGGCGAACATTGAGGCGGGCCGGGACGAGCACAGCCGGGGCTCGCATCTCACCAGCTGGGTTTCCGCCCCAGTGTTCGTACGGCGGAACCTCTTCGCCTTTCATGAGGAAGGAGTCAGACGCGAGAACGGCGCCATCACCGATCGTCACGCCGTAGTGAACGTGGGCGGCCGTCCCGAGGGTGACATTGGAGCCGAGTGTGGAGTAGTCGGACTTGAAGGTGCCGTCTTCCTGGGAATGGCCCTGAATGGTGCTGGCCTCATTCAGCGTGCAGTCATCGCCGACGGTGACCAGCGACCGCTCGGTCATACCGCAGCCGTCGTTGAAAACCCGGCGGCCGATCCGGACGCCAACGCGGCGCAGGATCATGTTGATGAACGGGGTGCCGGCGAAGGCCGCGAGGAAGCCGGTCGAAGGTACCTTCCAATACCGTTCGTGACGCCACATTGCCGGCTCGTAGATCGAGCAGAACAGCACGGGCAGGGGTTTAAACCCTCTCACGATCCGGTCGACCAGGATCCAGTAGGCGAGTCCGAGCACAAGGGCGAGCACAAAGTCCAACACGATCGCTGTCGCACCCAAAGAGGCGTAAAAGTCGCCCGCCATGCCGAGCAGGACGGTAAGCAGGAAGAAGAACAACCAGCGCGTGAACAGGCACCACAAGATGGTGACGAAGTTGTGCCTGTTCTTGGCGGCCAGGCGGCGACGCAGGCCATCCCCCTGCTTTAGGTGGTCGAAGTTGCTATCGCGCTCGACCGACCGCGGGATCTCGAAGGCTGGGGAACCTAGCAGCCCGACATTTTCCCGGACCTTCCCGCTGATCGGCACCATGACCTTCGTCGCGAGCAAGCAGTTGTCGCGTGTCCTGCCATTCGGCGGATAGGCGATGCCGTTGCCAAGAAAGTTCCGTTCTCCGATGAACGTCCAGGACAACCGGAAAGAGGTGCTGGAGAACTCCGCGTTCATCATCGACAACGCGTCAGCCACCATCGTTCCGGTGCCGATGGAGCTCAGATACGGGCTCTCATGCTTAACCTGGCCGCCAAAGTTCGCCCCGGTCTGGATGATCTTTCCGAGGTCATAGCCGATGCCGCGCAGGTAGTACACGATCCACGAGGTGTCACCCACGAGGCCGCTCAAGACCTTGCCGTTGGTCAAACGTACGATCCACCGGTGTAACCCGTAGTAGAAGCCGTACAGGCGGTAGACCTTGTAGGGCCTGATGAGAAGGTTCAGCAGGCGCGGGACGGTCATCACAATGATGAAGCCGGCGAGCAGCGAGCCGAAGTACAGCACAAAGGACACGACCAGGGCGTCGCGGTAGAACCACCCGCTGCTAAACGCGCTAGTCCCCTCACCCATCAGCTCGCTCAACCTCGGCACCTTGAGCAGCAACACGATGGCACCGCCGATGCCCACCGGCAGGTACACCAGCAGCAGAGTTAGCAGTTGCCAGGTGGCGTAGGCGACCTTCCGCAAGGTGCTGCACGGAGCCGGATCGACAGTGAGGAAGTTGTCCGACAAGGTCTGCCGCCCGGGGCTACCGTGCCAGTGTTCGCCATCGGGCACGGTCTGCCCCGAGTGCAGCGCGGAGGCGTGGCCGAGCTGGCTCCGGTCGCCCATCGAGGTGTCGATGTCGATGACCGTTGCCTCGCTGACCACCGCGTTCTTCCCGATGGTGATCGGGCCCACGTGGATGATCCCTGCATGCGCCCGATAGCCGTTGATGAAGGAGTCCTTGCGGATGATCGTGCCGTCGCCGATGCTGAGCAGGTCGGTGCAGATGGGTACGTGGGTGGACAACATCACCACCCCGCGTCCGATCTTTGCCCCCAGCGCCCGCATATAGAGGTTGAACAGTGGCGAACCGGTGAACAGCGCAATCGGGTTCCGCCGAACCAGTGTTTTGACGACCCAGAAGCGGACGTAGGCCAGGCTCCAGATGCGGATCTGCTGAGGCTTCCATCGACCGATGAGGATCCACTTCGCCAGGATCGGAACGCTGAACAGGAAGAGGAACAATGCGAAGGCGGAGAGGGCTGACCGGAGGTAGATGTCGAGCACGCCTGAGCCCGCGGAAACCCACTCGTAGCCTTGTGCGATGACCAGTGCGGCGAGATAGGAGTATCCGAGGAAGATCAACAGCTGCAGCGCCCCGCAGAGTGCTACCTGCCATGTTTTCGCCGGTGTGGGGACCTCGACCGAGGTTGAAGCCGGCGATTGGACAGCAGCCGGCGATTCGACAGGAACAGGCGCAGTGTCGCCGGCGAGCGCCGTGGCCAGGCTTGCGATCGTGGGGTGTTGGTAAACGTCCTTGATCGATACCGTTGGGAGCTCTGGCCGCTTCCTCACCTTGGCGCAGAACCGCGCCATCACCATCGAGTCGGCACCAAGATCATCAAAAAAATTGCTGTCGACCGACACCCGCTCCACGCTCATGACCTCAGCCAGCACGTCGGCGAAGACCCGCTCAACAGGCATGGGCGCGGGCGCGGCGTCCCCGAGTGCCGTCGCCAAGCTTCTGATCGTGGGGTGCTGGTAAATGTCCTTGATCGACACCGATGGCAGCTCTGGCCGCTTCCTCACCTTGGCGCAGAACCGCGCCATCACCATCGAGTCAGCACCAAGATCATCAAAAAAGTTGCTATCGACCGACACCCGCCCCACGCTCATGACCTCAGCCAGCACCTCGGCGAAGGCGCTCTCGGTGCTGGGCTCCAGAGTGCGCCTGGCGTATGTGGTGGGCGAATCAGCCAGAGCGACTGTCAAGGTACCGAGAGCCTCGTGCACCTTGTGAGCTCCCTGAACAGGAGTTGACGATTTCGTGATAGGCCGACAGGTCATGTGATCAAGGAGGGAGGTAGCCGTTTCCGTGAGGCGCGTTCAGGCGGACCGCGAAGCGGTGGTCAGCTCATCGGAGCTGAGCACGTCCTCGCCGTACAGATCCAGTACCCAGTTGGAGTGGT
>DATDKX010000140.1:0-5364 GCA_036519615.1 Propionibacteriaceae bacterium | reverse complement strand
CACCGAGACCTGATCTTTTGGCTTCGCGAAGGCCAAAGTCAGAGTGAGCAGGCTGAGGATCGACAGACCGACCGCCAGATGCCGTAGCCAGGTACGATCCCGCGGGATCACCAGGTCGAACATCGTCTTGCCCATTTGCTTGCTGCGGTTCCGCTTGCGTTGCACCATCCACAGGTAAAGAGCGACCAGCAGCGGGATGAGCAGGAGCAACCAGAGCCGCTGTGGAGCAAGGAAAGACAGCAGCGGAATCATCCGTGCCATCCCTGCCGCCAAAAGTGGTCAGAAAAGAGACCGATCCGGCCGGATTTGTTGTCGTTTCCGACCACTTTCGGGAAGCGCAGACGGGAGGTAACCATTACGGCCATTTTGCTCCGAGCGAGATGGCCCCAAGCGCCGCGAGCACGGCGAGAGCTAGCCCGTAGCCGGCGAAGCGAGCGGTCACCTCGCGGTCGGCCTTCTCATAGCCGACATCGGATCCGATGTTCTCGTACACCTTCTTCAGCTGATCAGCGGTGGCCGCGGCGAAATACTCACCGTTTGTTGCCGCTGCGATCCGCTGCATCTCTTCATGGTCGACCGGTACCGGCTCACGCTTGCCCTCAAGATCGACATACCCGTTTTCTGTGCCGTACGCGATGGTGTAGATCGGCACCTTGGCCGCCCTAGCCTCTGCGGCCGCCTGCTGAGGCGCACGCCCAGTGGTATTGGAGCCGTCGCTAAGCATCACGATGGCGCCGGGCGCAATGGAATTCGGATTGTCCGGATCTTTCGGAGCCTGCTGCAACGCGCGAAGGGCCGTCGTAATCCCCTCGCCGATTGCCGTCGAATCCTGAAGCTGGATGCTGTTGATCGCGTTCTCAACGGTGTGGTGAGCGGTGGTTGGGGGCACCAAGATCGCACAGGATCCCGCCATCGAGACAACCGAAACGTTGTACTTCTCAGGCAACTTGTTGACGAAGTCGATTGCCGCCTGCTTGGCAGCATCGAGGCGGGTTGGTTTGACATCAGTCGCCTGCATCGATAGCGAGGCGTCCAGCACCATGACGACGGTGGCGCGTTCGCGTGGTACATCGACTTGGGTCTTCGGTCGCGCGAAGGCCGCGGTAAGAGTGATCAGACTCAACAGTGAGAGCGCTACAGCAAGATGACGTCGCCACTGGGACTGCTTGGGCACGACGACGTCGAGCATCGAGGTGTTGGTGAACCGCATGCCGCGGCGGTTCTTACGCAGGCTGGCAAAGATGTAGGCCAGGATCAGCAGCGGGATGATGAGCAAGATCAGCAGCCGATTCGGTGCCATGAATGCAAGTTGCGCAATCACCTGCTGCGGGAGCAGCGCACAACTCATTTCGTCACTCCCTGTGGCGGGGCGTGCAGCATGCTCGCCACGCGACGGTATGCCAACACAAATCGGGCGATGTCTTGCACCCAATCCCGATCGGTCCGCAACTGAATGTGCCCGACACCTGCACGACGAAGTGAGATCCGGATTCGTTCCCGCTGCGCGGCGCTGGCCGCATCCATTCTGGCCCGCGCATCTGGATCGCCGGTGTTGACGTAGCGTTCGAAGTCTGTCTCAGGATCGCGGATCAACATGTCACCGACGTTGGGAAACTCGATCTCCCTCCGATCGACTACCTCGACCGCCAGCACCTGGTTGCGTACGCCTAACCGCCGCATGGAACGTTCCCAGTCAGGCTCCACATTGGGGTCGAGCTCATGATCACCAGGGGTCAGAAAGTCCGACACGACGACGCGGAGCCCGCGACGCCGCTGCAGCCGCGAGAGCTTCTCGACACTTGCTGCGAGCGTCATTGGACCTGTGGCGTGGTCGGGCACGAACGGCTGGGTCAGCATCTTGCGCAGCAGACCGTAAAGGGCGGAGCGCCCAGATCGGGCAGGCAGTCGGTGCAGGTTTTCAGGACGCAAAATGAAGCCACCGAATCGATCGCCCATCTTCTGACTCAAGAAGCCGATAGTCGCGACTGCCGCGATGCCGAGGTCCCTCTTGGTGACGCCTTCAGTGCCCCAGTTCATCGATGGAGTGACATCAAGCAGGGCCCACACTTCCAGCTCGCGATCAGCGATGGTGTCGCGAACGTATGGCACGGTGGTGCGCGCAGTCACCGCCCAGTCAATCCTGCGCACATCGTCCTCGCCGGGGACGTAGATTCGGGCGTCGCTCATGTCCGAGCCAGGTCCCGGTAGCAGGCCGAGGTGATCACCATGCAGAAACCCCTCGAGACGACGCACGATGGTGAGCTCCAACCGGCGCAGCGCAGCCTCAGGCGCCAATTTGTTCAGCGGAATCGTGGCACGTGTCGGCTCGCCGAGCACCGACGCAACCGCACCGGTGCTTTCGGCCGGCGCAGCAAACTGCATGGGAGTACCGCTGGCCGGCGGATAACTCGGGGACGGCGGAAAGCTGGGTGAACCAAAGGGCTGACCGCCTGGCGGCGGGTACGACACGTGGACCTCTAGCTAAAATCTGGCCGGTTAGGCCTGTTCGGCACCGACTGCTGGTACGGCGTCGGTGGCGGCGCGTAGGAGTTAGCCGAAGGCACTGCGCGGCCGGCTTGACTTTGATGGTTGGATCCGGCCTGTTGGTTCCAGACTGGCGTCGGCGGCGGCACCATAGCCACGATCCGCTCGATGACCTGGGCTGGCGCGATGTTGTCGGCCACAGCATCGAAGCCGAGCACTACGCGGTGGGCCATCACATCCTTGGCCACCGCCTGCACGTCGGTCGGCAGCACATAATCACGACCATGGATAAGCGCCAGCGCACGGGCCGAAGCCACGAGACCAAGCGTGGCACGAGGGCTACAGCCGATTTGAATCACCGAAGTGAGATCCGGCAGGTTGAATTCAGCCGGCGTACGCGTCGCCAGAACGAGCCGCACGATGTATTCGGCGACGAGATTGTGAACGAAGACCTCTTCGGCCTGACGCTGCAGCTGGAGGATCATCTGCGGGCTCAAGACAGGTTGTGAGGATGGAGGATCGACACTCATCCGGCGGAGGATCTCGAACTCTTCGTTGCCGGCTGGGTATGGGACGTCGACCTTGAGCAGGAAACGGTCACGCTGTGCCTCAGGCAGCGGATAGACGCCCTCTGACTCAAGAGGGTTCTGAGTCGCGATCACGATGAAGGGCTGGGGCACCGGATAGGTAGTCCCCCCAATGGAGACCTGCCTCTCAGCCATCGCCTCCAGCATCGCCGCCTGCACCTTAGCGGGCGCGCGGTTGATCTCGTCCGCGAGCAGGAAGTTCACAAAGATCGGGCCGAGCTCGACGTCGAAGGTCTCCTCGCTTGCCCGGTAGATGCGGGTACCAACGATGTCTGAGGGAACCAGGTCAGGCGTGAACTGGATCCGGGCAAACTCACCGCCAACCACTGTCGCGAAACTGCGTACCGCGAGTGTCTTCGCGACGCCTGGCACACCCTCCAGCAGGCAATGCCCTTGAGCGAGCAGTGCCACCATGAGCTGCTCGACCATGTGTTCCTGCCCGACGATGACTCGCTGGACCTGAGCTATGGCGTCGCCGAGTAGCTGCGAGGCAGCCGGGTTTCCGGGCTGGCCAGAAGTCCGAGCGGCAGCGCGCTCCTCGACAGGCTGGCCGAACGACGGACTACTCACGCGCTCTCCTGTTAGTCGTTAATAAGCGTCTGTCCTGAAGCACGATGCCCGATCGCCCCCACCTTCGCCGGACACCGAGCCATTCTCGCAGACGCCGGACTCCAGGCTATGAGCCTGGACAAACAGCCCGCTGTGACAGAGATATGAAAAACCTGTGAGCTCGATATGTCTCATCCGCAACCAAACCGGCCTAGTGGCCCTGAATGTTTGACGCCGGTGATGCGAAACGACCCTTCGCAGCGCCGGCGGAACAGTCGTATTGACGTCTGTACTGCGAAACGGGGCCATCCAGTCGTCAAGCCAAGCCCCTCGATGAGCTCAGGGCGGTACCTCCATCAGAGCCGAATAGACTCTCCGTGCCCCGCACGATGCTGTGGTCAGCCCTTCCCCCACCCGGAAGGCTGTGAGATGGAGTGTGATGTCGACCACCGAGCCACCGGCACAAACGCCGGATCCGGCGTACGTGCCAGTGACGCCGCTCTTGCCGGAGGATCCACCGAAGGTTGGCGACTTCTGGCTCGACGCCCGGCTCAGTGCAACGCCAGCAGGTATCGCCTTCACCGCGCACGACGCTGCCAACACGCCCGCAATGGTGATCTTGTTGTCCGAGGGTGCAGCGGCGGACGCGGCGGCCCGCTCCCGCTTCGCGGGAGAGATCAACGCCCTGCACATTGACACCGTGCTGGCGCGTGGGGGCCATGGACAAGACGCCGGGCGGCTTGCTCGAAAGTTCCAGAAGGGAGACGACGATCCGGTCGCTCCCGACGATCGATTGGTAGCACCGTGGGCGGCGCTGGTCTATGACGGTTCCCCGGTTGCCGCAGACCGGGCGAACCAGATCCTCGACGCGGTGCAGATCGCGACGCTCGCGCCGCAAGGAGTGCCATCCGGACCTGAATACCAGCAGTACTGGATAGATCGGGTACGCCCCGGTTTGGCGCGACTTTGGCCGCTGCCCTGGCCCGGCCGCTTCGACCGAGCCGGCTGGCGGACGATCTTGGTCTCGTGGCTGCTTATGGTGCTGTTGGCCGCGCTCGCAGTGCTGATCGCGATCTTGATTTTCCGCAATCAACCCCCGCAATCACCGCCGCCACCGACGGGCAGCTCCGCCCAGTCCGGACCACCGCAGTCAGGATCGCCACAGTCGGGCTCCCCGCAGTCCGGCTCTCCCCAGTCACCGGCACCGTCGGGTTCGCCGACATCTGGATCTCCGGGGCCATCGGGCAGTCAAAGCGGCGGCGGCGAGCCGACTGAATCGGTCACTGGATCGCCTGCGACAAGCAACAGTCCGCGCTCGAGGCTGTAGATGTCGAGCACATCGACACGAGCCTCGGCGTCCTTGGCTGGACCGATGGAGACGTATGTGCCTGCTGCCAAGCGGGAGTTCTGGGTCCGGCTAGCCCGCGGAATCGGCATTTGTGTGTTGCCGGTGCTGGTTTCTCTCTACGTTGGTGCAACGACGTTCGGCGGCAGTTTCATCCCGTGGCGGCCGATCATGGTCGATCTCGAGGTTTACCGCCATGCCGGCTCAGTTCTGCTTGCAGGTGGCAAGTTCTACGATCTGCCGGGTCCCCTGCAGTTTCTGTACCCGCCGTTCGCGGCTGTCTTGGCGGTGCCACTTGCGCTGCTACCGACAACCGTGGTGCAGCTTGGATGGACAGCAGCTGGCGCCCTGGCGCTTGTCGCGATCTTGCATCGTTTCGGACTCCAGAGCTGGCTGCTC
>DATDKX010000139.1:0-2337 GCA_036519615.1 Propionibacteriaceae bacterium | reverse complement strand
ATGTCTCCGCGCTACTCGGGCGGCGGGATCGGCAACCAGCAGTACGCGTACGTCGGCATCCGGCGCCACCACGGTGGTGATGTCGCGGCCTTCGGCAACGATGCCCTCGGCGGCCTCGGCGATCAGCTTCTTTTGCCGCGCTACGAGATAGGTACGCACATCGAGGTTGGTGGCAATCGCGCTGACAGCCCGCGAGACCTCGGGAGCTCGGATGGCGTCGGAGACATCGACTCCGTTGATCGCGATAGCAGGACGTCGAGGGTCCAGATGAACTTCTATCGACGCATGGTCTAACAGACGCGCGACTGCCGCTCGATCCTCAAGATCGACGCCTTCCTCGAGCGCGAGCCAGGTGATGGCCCGATACATCGCCCCGGTATCCAAGAAAGTAAGCCCGAGCCGGTCGGCAACTCCTCGCGCCGTACTCGACTTCCCTGAGCCGCTGGGGCCGTCGATGGCGATGACCAGCGGCCGATCCGAGCCGGTGTTCGTACTTGGCTCACTCGAAGTGTCGAACTGATTGGTCATCGCTGCCTCAGACACGCGCCTCAGCGTACCGGCAGCACTTCACGAGACCGTCCAGCCACGCGACAGCATCGTTTCGACCAGGGCGTCGGCGTGCTCAGGCGCCACTGACAAGGCAAGGTATCCAATCTCGCGGACAGGATCATGCTCGATGGAGATGTCTTCGACGTTCACTTCAGCAGCGCTGACATCTGCGAAGAGCCGGGCGAGCGCTCCTGGGGAGTCGGGAATTGCGACGACAACCTGGCTGTACCTGACGGGGGCCGCGCCATGCTTGCCGCCAATCTTGCGAGTCCCGGCGACGCCGCGTTCCAGCTGGCTTCGCAGATCATCGCTGGCATGGGCCGCTTCAACGGACTTGATCAACAAGCCCAGTTGATCTTGAACATCCCGCAACTCCTCTAGCACGGCGTTGGAGTTTGCCCCCAGAATCTGTTCCCAGAGCTCTGGATCGCTGCCGGCGATACGGGTGACATCGCGTAAACCCTGACCAGCCAGCATCAGGTCCCGCTCCGGCACCTGAGTGAGGTGGCCCGCGACTAGCACCGACATCAGGTGCGGCAGATGAGAGACCCGGGCCACGGCTGCGTCATGATCATCGACATCCATGATCAGCTCGCGGGCTCTGCAGGCACGGACGACAGCCCGCACGCGTTCCACGGATTCGGCTGCCGACCGCCTGTGGGGTGTCACGACCCAGGTACGGTCAACGAACAGTTCGCGATGTGCTGTCATCGGCCCGGAGTGGTGAGAGCCAGCCATCGGATGGGAACCGACATAGCGGCCTAGGTCGACATCACGCTGCCAGAGAGCGTCGAGAACCCCCGCCTTGACCGAACCGACGTCTGTGACCGTCGCATTCGGATAGATCTGGAGACTGTGCACCACCAGGTCGGCAATGGCGCTAGGTGGCACCGCGACGACAACAAGATCAACATCTGCAGAGATCGGAGGCTCGATCGTGCCGGCGCCCAGACCGGCGGCGACGCGGGCGTGGCCGATCTTGTGATCACGCAGATGAACTGCGTAGCCGGCGGCGGAGAGGGCGCATCCGATTGACGTGCCGATAAGCCCAGCTCCGATGATCACGACCCGGCTTACCTGGCGCTGCTCAACCATGCCTCCTGAGCCTGTCGAAGGACGCGCTTCGACAGGCTCAGCCTGGATGATCGGCGGTTGGGTCTGGCTCACGTGCTGTCTGCGGCTTCGGATCCATCAGCAAGTAGGGCAGCAAGTCGATCACCCTTGATACGCCGGAACTTGCGTGGCATTGCTCTGGTCCGGTCGAGGACTGCGACCTCCAACGCTTCCACTCCCAGCGATCGGGGTGCGGCGTTGGCGCCGCCCTCGGAGCCGAGCGCGCGTACCGCAAGCTTGGCTGCGTCGGCCAGCGGCAGGCCAGGCTGGAAGCCGCGACTCACCACGTCGGCGATGACTTCGGCGGATCCCCCCATGACTGCGAAGTTGGCTTCGTCGCCGACCGAGCCGTCGTAGGTCAGCCGGTAGATCTGGTCTTGGGCAGGGGTTGCGCCCAGCTCGGCGACCACAATCTCCACCTCATACGGCTTGTCGCCGCCAGAGGAAAAGATCGTGCCAAGCACTTGGGCGTAGGTGTTGGCGAGCCCGCGAGCCGTTACGTCGGTCCGGTCGTAGGTGTAACCGCGGACGTCGGCGTAGCGGATGCCGGCTTGCCGCAGGTTTTCGAACTCGTTGTAGCGACCGACGGCCGCGAAGGCGATGCGATCGTAGATCTCGCTGACCTTGTGCAGCGCCTGTGACCGGTTCTCGGCAACGAACAAGATCCCGTCGGCG
>DATDKX010000138.1:0-3296 GCA_036519615.1 Propionibacteriaceae bacterium | reverse complement strand
CCGGCGATCTTCTCCACAACCTGGCCGGCGATGGTTGTGTCGCCGTACGCGGTGTGCAGGGCGTCGAGCTGCTTCGGCTCCGGGCCGGCGTTGGCTGCCTCGCGGCCCTTGCTCTCCTCGGCGGCGGCCGGGGTCGTCATGGTGCTCATACAAACTCCTCAAGACTGGGGGAAACACGGGTAAGAGTGCCGTACGTAAGTCAGGAGGACACCACTAAACGAACCGTCACAGGTGAATCGTCCAGGATGAGGCGAAGGAAGTGCTCAGAGCCCAAAACCAGCTCAAGGAGTGGCCGTCCACGGACGCGGTGTCGGCGATCGCCTGTCGCACGAAGGGCGTGCCCTAGGAACATACAGACGGTATAGGAGGCCGCGGGTGGTGCCGACGGTCTGCTGCGCCAGGCCAACGCATGGCATGCCAGGGTGATGGCTGACGAGGTGGTCAGCCACGCATCCGCAGCCGATCGGCAGGCGGCGGTCACCGTTGCCACCCTCATTCAAAACAGCGGCATGTGGTACGTGTTCGGCGCGATCAGCCTCATCGGTGAGATTCTCGGCTTCATCCTCCTCGGGTGCGCGCTATGGCGGGCAGGTACGGTTCCACGGTGGGCGGCAGCATGTATCGGCCCGCTCATCCACATCGCCGGCGGCGACATCTGTGGACCGCCACCGGCGGGATCCTTCTCCTCGCCCTAGGCCTCGGCATATTAGCGCGCGTGCAGCTCGCCACCATCATGGCGGTGAAGGTGCGTAGCACTGCGCATCCGGTGCTTGTGGCTAGGCGCGCTCAGAGAGCGGGGTCTCGCCTCGGCTGAGGCCCGGCGGTGGTGCGCTCGCTTTCGAGCAGTTGCAGGATGCGCTCCGTGTTCTCCCGAGTCGCGCTGATGTTGCGGAACATCAACTTGGGGGGAGCGTTCTCCGGCATCCGCTCGAACAGCCGCCCGAAGTCGAGGCCGCTGGAACGCGATGCGAGGCGCTTGGCAACCAACGCCGCGCCCGTGACGGCGGCGCCGCTTATCAGCAGCTTCTTCGCTCTGGTGCGCTGTGCAATGCCGCTCAGGACGCGAAGGCTCTCTTCCATTTGAGCGATCAGCTTTCGTGCCTCACGCGGACTATCTTCTGCGATCTGCCGCTTGCGGGACCGCTTGCGGAGCTGTTCGGCGATCTGCCGTTTGCGGGACTGTTCGGGGGCCGGTTGTGCGATCTGCCGTTTGCGGGACCGTTCTGCCGCCATGATTAGACCTTCCCTCTGCTCGTTTGTGGCCCTACTGCAACGCGAGTCCTCGTACCGTAAACGCGAGTCCTCGTGCGCAACTGGAGACGCCTTACCCAAACAGGAACACGGCTAAGCCAGTGGCCATGACCCAGGTGGTGGGGGTGAGAACGACGGTCCAGAAGCAGCCCGGCCGCGCGGTCGTCACAACCACCTGGTCGCTTTGATTCCGGCGATTTCGATGCTGGCCAAGGTCGGGCGTGCGCCCTGACGCGTACGCAGACTGCAGCCAAGATCATGCGCGTAGTCATTCCGCAAGCCGACCGTTAACCGGCAATCACTCCGCGCTGAGATGAAGTGTCGTCAACTGCCGAGTAACCATACGAGAGGCGGTTGGAGGTTTCCGCTTCCTGTCGTCTGCGATGTGGGTGGTACCCGGGTGACGACAGATCGCGGGACGTTCCAATTCTCATCATCTTGGTCTTCGTCTTGCGATCTGCGCATGAGTGAGCTCGAAGCTCGTCCCGAGGCGGCTGACCCGAGCGCGACTAGCCTGAGCGCATGACCGTGCTGTTGCCTATTCCCCCTGGGCGGGCCTGTCTACCCGGTACCAGGCAAGGATCCAGCCGACTTCGAGAGCTGCGTCCACGAGGTACATTTTGGAGATCCGACGGGTGGGCACGTAGACCAGGTCGATCGCCGCGAGTACAGCGGCGGTACCCACTCCGAGTCGGCGCGCCTGACAAACGCCGCCGGCGGTTGATGAAGTGGTCAGCTGCGTGAGCCCGTTAACCATCAGTAACCCCGCGACCGTCTTGACCAGCCACCGATCGGTCTTGGGGCCGAAAACCATCTCAAAGCTGCTGATGTGCAGCAGCGGCCAGAGTCCGCCGACCAAGTTGGCCACGCCGTGAGCACGCCCAAGCATGACACCGTCCATAAGGCGAGGTTCCCACGTCCCCGACCAATCCGCCAAGGAAGTCAGGCCGAAGCCCACGGGCGGTACGCGGCAGGCGCCAGGGAAAACCGCCAACGTGGAAACTTTGCGGCCTCGCCACGCGGCCCATGGGGCTAGCAGTTGCGCAGCGCGTTGACCGGTCAGCGTTTTGTCGCGCGAATGGCGGGGTACCGAGCAGGCCATGGGCGACCAGACCGATCAGACCGATCCCACCCGGCAGTACGACCAACCCGAGCACACCGATCAGCAGCAACCCCATCCCGGGCTGATCCAGACTATGCAGGACAAGCCGGACCACGGCGAGGACTCGTACCGCGGCAGCAGTCGGCTGACCGGCAAGCGAGCGGTGATTACTGGGGCGGACTCCGGGATCGGCCGTGCCGTCGCCTTAGCCTTCGCCCGGGAAGGCGCCGACGTTGTGCTCAGCTACCTGGAGGCCGAAGAAGCCGACGCCGATGAGACGGTGAGCCTGGTGGAGGCTGAGGGCCGCAAGGCCATCCGCTGCCCCGGCGATATCCGCAGCGAGGAGACTTGCCAGAAGATCATCGACACCGCCGTCGAGCACCTGGGCGGCATCGACGTCTTAGTCAACAACGCGGCCTACCAGATGGCCCAAATGGGCGGCATCGCCGACATCACAACCGAACAATTCGACCAGGTCATGAAGACCAACCTGTACGCGATGTTCTGGCTGTGCAAGAAGGCGATTCCGCACATGGAGGCGGGCGCCACGATCATCAACACCTCCTCGGTGCAGGCGGTCAACCCGTCGCCGGAACTGCTCGACTATGCCACCACCAAAGCCGGCATCCACAACTTCACCAAGGCCCTCGCGCAGGAGTTGGCGGAGAAGGGCATCCGGGTGAACGCAGTCGCGCCGGGCCCTATCTGGACGCCGCTGATCCCGGCCACCATGCCGACGGAGAAGGCGCAGGGCCATGGCGAGAGCACACCGCTGGGACGCGCTGGGCAACCGGCGGAGGTCGCGCCGGCCTACGTCTTCTTCGCCTCCCAAGAGTCCAGCTACATCACCGCAGAAATGCTCGCCGTCACCGGCGGCCAGCCCGTCACCTAGGTGAAACGCTTGGCTACGGGCTGGTAAGCCTCCGACGTTCAAGATCGCGGA
>DATDKX010000137.1:0-15823 GCA_036519615.1 Propionibacteriaceae bacterium | reverse complement strand
TCGTCGGACCCGACGGCCCGGTCCCGTTCCTGGACCTGTTCCAGGGCCGCGACGAGCTTGTGGTCTACCACTCCATGTGGTACGACGGCGCGCCGCACCAGGGGCAGTGCGAGGGCTGCACCTTCAACCTCTGGCACATGAAGGACGCCGTCTACCTCAACGCGCGCGGCGTCTCGTTCGCCGTTCTGACCTCGGGCCGGTGGGCCGAAGTGGCTCGCTACGTCGAGTTCATGGGCTACACCCAGCCCTGGTACTCGGTGCGCGGTGTGGAGGCGGCCCTCTTAGCAGAGGAAGGGCACATCATCTCTTTCCTGCGCGACGGCGACCGCGTGTTCCTCACCTACTCCACGACAGGCCGTGGCAACGAGCCGGTCGACTGGTCCTTGGGCCTGCTCGACATGACGCCCTATGGCCGCGGCGAGGCGTGGGAGGACAAGCCCGAGGGCTGGCCCGAGGGGAGCCACTCGTGCTGGTACTGGCGCTCGGACGCGGACGGGAACGCTACCTGGGGCCCGACCAGCCGCCCAGTGCCGCAGTGGACCCGCCCCGGCGCCACCCCTGTGGGGACTCTCGGCCGGCACGGCCACGACCACTGACCCGCCTTCCGGCCCCGCGCGCTCGGTCGGTGGGCGGTTGGCCCGGAAGGTAAAGGACTCCTATTCGACGGAGTAATACGGCGGTGACTTGGGTGGGCGATACTGGGTTCGAACCAGAGGCAAAATCGTCAAACCCTCCGGGATCCTCACAAAGATCAGCAAGCACGGTCTCGTAACGTTCGGTGACCTGTCTGGCCTGTTAGCGGCGTCCGACCGCGGTGGTCGAGATCAAGTATTCGATTTGCTCCGCCGTGTATACGACGGCCACGTCACCCGCGACATCGCCCCACCCGGCAAGACCGACAGCGACGAACGATTGAGCTGGTCGGGCCGGTTAACCGTAGTTGCGTGCGTCACCGGTGCCATCGACCGCTATACAACACATGCTGATCAACTAGGTCCCCGTTGGCTCTATGTCAGGATCCCGGAACGCTCCACCGAGGAGAAACGCCGGGCATCCCAGCTAGCACGCCGAGGCGACCTAGCAGCACATCGAGCTTCAGCACGGAAAGAAGTTGCCGATCTTCTCGCCCAACTTCCCGTTGATCTACCTGAACTGCCCGACAATATCGCCGACGACATCGAAGACGCCGCCCTGGTCACCGCGTGGGATAGAGGAGCAGTTCCACGCAACGGCTACGGACGACGCGAAATCGAAGGCATCCCCATAGTCGAAGAACCGATGCGCCTCGTCCAACAGCTAGGCGGAATCGCCCGCGGAATACTCGCCCTCGGACTACCCGCCACAGCAGCAGGTTCCATCGCAAGACGTATCGCTCTCGACTCCATGCCCGAGGCGCGCCGCGCCGTTCTACAGGTACTCGCCACCGGGGAAGTGCTCAGCACATCTTCGTGCGCACGCCAGGCAAAACTTCATCGACATGTCGCCAGGATGACGCTGGAGGATCTAGCCGCTATCGGAGTCGTAGCAAACAACCGCCAAGACGAAGAACCCGACGACCATGAAGGCGTTGTCAATTGGGCACTGACAGGCGACGACGGCGTCATCATCGCAGGCGTATTCGAGGCGTTCCGCCAAAGCGGAGGAGCGCGGCACGAAACGTGGGTTCATACCTCCACCTCTCCCCAATAAGAGAAGAAGAAGACGACAGCACATTAGATGAACCCACACTTCGTGCCACCCCTGACGGCCCGCCAGATAAAGACACTGCACCGCCAGAGGAAGAGGCCACGCAGTGGGATTTCATAGCCGCGATAGGCACGGATACACGCCGACATGCTGGCGATGCGGCAAAGAACTCGTCTGCACAGACGAACAGCGCAGCGCCGTCTGCAGCCTGTGCGATCCAGAGGCGAACCTCTTCAGGGAAGAAGAGGCGGGTGCATGACCGCTGCCCGTGTCGCCACTGATCAGCTGACCGGTGCCCCCCTCGACATGGCAGCACAGGGCTTACGCACCCACTGCTCAGACCCCACAACCCACCACCATCATGCTGTGCGACCACTGCCCAGTCCTCACGGTGTGCCCTCGACACAGCCGAGCTACGCGACGAACGGTTCGGCGTATGGGGAGCGAAGGATTTCACACGCCGACCAGACGGCCAACGAGCAGCATGAGCAGAGGGCGGACGTAAATATTTCGAGACTTATCAAAATTTGTCTTGCGGTTGTAAGTGACAAGGTGTATGCCGCTGCGATAGCGGGCTGCTGCGGGGCAGCCCGAGAAAGGAGAGGTGCCGTGAAGCGCAGAATCCTTGCGGCGATCGCGGCGGCAGTGCTAAGTCTCGGGGTGGCTGCTCCAATGGCCTACGCCGATCCGGCGTTCGGGCCGGGCAACAACGGAGGAGGTCAAGGCAACTCCGGTCCGCAGGAGGGCAAATGCCATCCTCCGGGCCAGACGGTGGACACGCCTGGCTGCAAGTAGGAGCAGAGCACTGAAGCACTGTGTGGCCTCGGGATGCATTCCCGAGGCCACGCTCCTTTTAGAGCGGCGCAAACTCAAGACCGGCAGCTAATCGTAAAGAAAGTCGCCAAAAGAAAGCCCGAACTTATGAGTAGGGGCCGCCGAGTTGCCGGTGCGTATCAATCTGAAGGTTTCATCCCAGCCAAGGTGAGTTGGCGTCGGTGGTGGTCGTAGTGCTGGGTGGGGTAGTGGTAGACCTCGCGGAGGGTCATGTAGTCGTTGAAGTAGGGATCCCACCCAACCGGGAAGTGCATGCCTCGGTTGAGAGTGTCCTCGCTGGCGCGCATCACGGACCGCTGCAGGCGGCAGATCACGAAATCCATGAGGCGCTCCATGCGGGCGTGACCGAGGACGCGGGCACCCCCTAGAGAGCCAAGGTAGTTGACCACGTGGAACGGCTTGGTGGCGGCGTTCAAAGAGGCTGCGAAGGCTTTGGAGACGCCCCGAGGTAACCGGAGGCAGGCTTGGACCAAGGGCTGCAGGTTGTGGACAAGCAGGTACCCGAACAGCATGTGGAACAGTAGCTGCTCATTGGTCCACTTGGTGCCGTCGGTACCTGCCCTCAGCTCGGCACTGGTGGCGTTGTCGAGGAGGTGGTGGAAATCGTCTCGGGCGCGCTCCATCTCGGCGGTGATGTCGCTTGCTGCATTCGCGCTCCAAGGAGATGCCAAGCCACGGTAGCGCTGGCCTGATACACCGTAATCACCATCGCTAAACCAACGTGAAACGTTCGGAGTCTTCGGAGGCCGCGAGTCACCAAACGCCCGCGCAAACCAAGTTCAACATGAATTCGAGGCCCGCGCTTTTGAGTAGGGCAATCTGATCACCCGCGAGTATCTCGCGTCCACTCACGGCAAATTAACGTTATCTGCGAGGCCCTGGGGGGCCACCCTGTATTGCTCTGGCTTTCTTGGCTGCGGCGCGGATGTTGCAGGCCGCGTGGGCGAAGCCTCTGAGTTTGGTGCGGTCGTAGTCGTCGTGGTCGAGGTGCAGTTTCTGCCCTGGCAGCATCGGCAGTCCGCAGCGTACCCATGGGTGCCGTAGGCACGGGGGGAGTAGGGCTTTGCGCAGCTTTTGGTACTGGTAGCCGTACCTCTGTCCCCCTTTGGGTGCTTTGAGTTTGGTTTATGCCATGGCGAAAGTCTAACTCTTAAATTGAAGCTAATAGTTAGTTCTAGACTTAGATTGTGAATGCGCCGCCGGTTGTGCAGCGACTCGGAAGCGCGGTGCTGCTGCAGGGTGCTGTGGCTGCTGCGGCGTATCTGGTGAGCGGTCGGCTATCGGGATCCGGTCGGGTACGTCTTAACGTCGCAATGAGCTGACCATTAAGGGGCCGGCGGATCGACCGAGCCGCCGAGATGCGTTTTGGAACTCGGGCGATGCCGCCGTCGGCATCCCGGATGGCGCCCGGCGGTTCAGACTCGACTAGCGACGGCCTCGGCGAGCTTCGTCCCGGCTACGCGGTCGGGGATGGTTTCGAGCCGCTCGACCGGCTCGGCGCTGAACACGAATCGGACGTACCGTGCCGCGACCTCGTCGCCCCAACCGGTCATTGCGGTGGCGGCGATTTTCGCGTCGTCGAGGAGGATCCGTGATGCCTCCGCGGGCGTGAAGCCCAGCGAGGCCACGTCGAGAAGGAGCGACCAGCCACCGGCCGGGCTTACGAACGGCCACTCAGGAAGCCCGGAGAGCATCATGTCACGGCGGCGCTCGAGCTCCGCGACGCACTCGGCGACGTGGCCTTGGTCGCCGCGCAGCACTGCCGTCGCCGCGAAGCGGGAGATCGCCACCGGCATCGTCGTGTTGTAGACGTGCGCCCAGCCAGCGTCAGTCACCGTATCTGCGGGCCCAGCCACCCAGCCGACACGCCAGCCAATCATGCGATGCTCCTTGGACAGCGAGCCGACGACGAGTGTCCGCTCCGCCATCTCCTCCATCCGTAGCGGGTGGAGGAGCTGTCGGTTGTCGAAGAGGAGACGCTCCATGGCCGAGTCGTAGATCAAGAAGAGGTCGCGCTCGCGGCAAAGCTCGCAGACCGCGAGCCAATCGGCCTCGTCGAGGTAGCCGCCCGAGGGCATCGAGGGGCTCATCAGGAGAAAGCCGGTGGTCCGCGGGCCCACAACGTCGGCGAGCCGGTCGCGGTCGAAGCGCCAGCCGTCCCCCTCGACCATGAAGGGGACGAAGCGCGGGACACCGCCGGTAAGCCGGATCCGGTTGACGATGCCCGCGTAGGTGGGGTCGGTGACAATCACCTCATCCCCCGGATCCACGGTGCAGAGGAGGACGTTGAGCAGCGCTTCCAGCCCACCCGCGGTGACGACGATCTCGCGTACAGGGTCGTAGCGATGGCCGCTCCGTTCGGCGGTGAAGTCGGAGATAGCTGCGCGCAGGTCGCGGTCGCCGGTGAACGGAAGCCAGCTGTTCGACTTCGGGTCGTCCAACATGGTGCGGGTCACCTCGAGCGCCTCAGGCGGAAGCGGGAGATCGGTGTCCAGATTTTCCATGCGGAGGAGGGGACCGCCGTGGCTCCCTCCCGTTTCTTCCGCCGCGGCCGCCACGCGGTCGATCCCGAAGCCGACAATCGGCTGCATCCGCTCTGCCCGCTTGATCACAACTTCGAGCCTATTGCGTGCATGGTCTCGCCATGAGGTAGGCATCGTCGCACCGCGTTCCCGTCGGAGGTGTAGCGGCGTGAATCGGGTGCTCCGGGCTGTCTAACGCATTCCAAGACGATCCCGTGGTTGTACCGGATGATCCCAGCGACGTCGTCACACCAATGACGGCGTATACGACCGGCCGAGCACGATAGATGACCAGATCCGGTGGCTTGCCGCCGCTGGCTTGCACGCCAAACTACAAGGTCGACAATGAGGCGACCATCAAAACAGCGCGGCTCGTCGACAACGACGCGGTCATCCCGAGGACCGTGAGTGAGGGGCATCCGCCACAACAAGTTCATTGTCCTGCTGAACGGCAGTACCCCCGTCGCGGTCTGGACCGGCTCCACCAACATCTCCGCCGGCGGCATATTCGGCCATTCCAACGTCGGCCACGTTGTTTGAGATGAGAAC
Source organism: Propionibacteriaceae bacterium (assembly GCA_036519615.1). Lineage (GTDB taxonomy): Bacteria > Actinomycetota > Actinomycetes > Propionibacteriales > Propionibacteriaceae > Microlunatus. Next base: position 10,232 of record DATDKX010000137.1, on the reverse strand, counting down.
GTGGCGAGCGGCTGGCGGACAATCTCACCCCGAATAAGCTCCGCCGCCCGAATAAGGCAGCCACGCCGACGCCGCGCGGAAAGCCGCCCAAGAACTCCGTCAGCCCGCTCTTCTCGGCGCGCGACGAGGAAAGTAACGAGACACTCCAGTGGTATGCGGACCGGCTCGCCGATGCCAAGGAGGTCGCCTGCATGACCTTCGCCTTCAACATCGACACTGTGTTCCAGCAAGTCTTGAGCGAGGATAACGATGTGCTTCGATTCATCGTGAAGAACGACCCGCTCGGCGAGGAGGAGTCGATCGGCCAGGACCGCGACGTGATCTTCGCCCCCGGCGGGTACCTAGGCGAGGGCGCCCTCGCCAATTTCTTGAAGGAACGGTCGAACTCGCTCAACCATAATCGCGACATCCACAATAAGTTCATGCTCGTGGATCCGCTGAGCGAAGATCCACTGATCGTCACCGGGTCGGCCAACTTCAGCAGGCCCTCGCAACGCACCAATGACGGGAACATGCTCATCGTCCGCGGCAACACCCGGGTGGCGGACATCTACTTCGGCGAATTCGTGCGTGTCTTCGACCACCACTACGCGCGATATCTCGTGCGGGTCCTCACCGATGAGGGGTCCTCCGACCCAGAAGCCGGCTACCTCAAAGACAAGACCTCCGACTGGCTGCCGTCGCACTTCAATCCCGCAAGCTACAAGTCAGGCAGCAGCGCCAGCAACTTTAGGCACAACGGTCGACAGGTTCTGCATCTGACCTGGCCAGGTGCCAGTGAGCTGGTCGCCTGCCGGCATGGCCCGCACCGCGGGGCCAACACGTCTGTGCGGTGACTTGGGTCTGGGACGGCTTTGGACCATGTGAGCTGAGAGGATTCCATGAGGGCGCTTGGCGGACTTACCCGGCGGAGGTGAAGGTGATGTCGGACCGTGGACCTGAGCCGCTTGATGCAAGGCCTACTGCCGCAGATCCGCGCCCCGAGGTTGACCGGACAAACGCGTTGCAGGAGCGGCTGTTCGGCGATGCCTTGGGTGCCTTGGAGCTTTACACCATTTACCTTGGCGAGCGCCTCGGGCTGTATCGGGCGCTCGCCAGGAGCGGTCCGGCCACCTCATCGCAGCTGGCCGCACGCACTGGAACCAGTGAGCGGTACGTGCGGGAGTGGCTTGAGCAGCACGCCGCGAGTGATTTGCTCGCGGTCGACGACCCGCGGGCGGAACCGCTCGCGCGCCGGTACTGGTTGCCTCCGGAGCACATCGCTGTCCTCGCAAACCCCGACGACGTCCGATACGAGGCCTCCACCGGCGTCGACATCGTCCGCGCCGGTCGCTGGCTTCCGCAGCTAGTGGAGGCGTTTCGGGTTGGGACCGCGCCGTCGCCCCTGCCGTGGGAGCCCGAAGGCCGGGCCGAGCCAAACCGGGCCCGGTTCATCAATTTACTTGGCACGGAATGGCTCCCTGCGATTGTCGACGTCGACCTGCGGCTCCGGGCCGAACCGCCGGCGCGGGTCCTCGACGTGGCATGCGGCACCGGCTGGTCGAGCATCGCCATGGCCCAGGCGTACCCCAAGATCACTGTGGACAGCGTCGATCTGGACCACGATGCCATCAGCGCCGCTCGCGGGAACGCCGAGCGGGCCGGTGTTGCCGATCGAGTGAGGTTCTCCGTCACCGACGCCGCAGACCTCGGCGGAGCGGGCGGGTACGACCTGGTGACGATCTTCGAGGCCTTGCATGACATGTCTCGACCCGTTGATGCACTCAACGCAGCCGGACAGATGATCGCCGACGACGGAACCCTGCTCGTGGCCGACGGGCTGGTCGCCGAGGAGTTCACGGTGCCCGCCTCACCGCGGGAGCGAACTGAGTACGGCTGGAGCGTGGTCTCCTGCCTCCCTGGCGCCATGGCAGACCCGCAGACCGCGGCCACCGGAGCTGTCATGCGTCCCTCGGTGCTTCGTCACTACGCCCTCCAGGCGGGCTTCGGCGAGGTGGAGGTTCTCCCGATACATACCGACTACTGGCGCTTCTACCGACTGCTCCGGTGAGGGCGACCCGGGTCCCTCGCATGCCGGCTCGGTCTGGACAGACCACTCCGGGCCTTGATCGCGCCCAGCGGGTGAAGAACAAGAATTGCTTCGCATCCTGCCCCGGCGAGCCGGTCCAGCTTGGTGACGACTAATGGCACCAGCTCGAAAGGCAGCAAGGCCTAGGCGAAGCCCGAGTCGGTCTCGTCTCGCGCTGGCCAGGCCATGATCGGCCCAGGAGTTCGTTCATCCACCTGCGATGACTCTGACCGGCGACCCGCGTCAAGCCCCCAGCGACCGCCCGCAGAAGGGTCGTGCTAGGAGCCCTTCGGCTGCGAGGTTCCTTCCTGAGGAGGACGGGCGACCGGTGCCGGGATGGTGGTCGGGCTGCCGGGCGCGCTCCAGCCGAGTTGGAGGTCGAATATCCGCTCGTGTGCGGCGACGGCGACCGGCCAGCGTTCGCGGCGTCATTGAGTGTCACGACGCGCGTATCGCCGAGCACCAGGCGGGCAAGGGACTCGTGATTTCGCGGGCACGGTCGTGTTGCCGGCACTGCGGCGAGGTACTTTCGTGATAGTCGCTTTGGACGGAGGCCGCTTCCATGGCGTGGATCGCGTGGTTGATCGCGGCTGTGGCATTGGGCGTCGCAGAGTACTTCACGCTTACTCTGGCGTTTGGGTTGCTCGCTGCAGCAGCGCTCGTCGCCGCGATTGTCGCCGGGGTCGGCGGCTCTTTGCTGGCGCAAGTGCTCGCCTTCGCGATCGCGGGTGGGGTGGGGCTACTGATTGTGCGGCCGATCGCGAGACGGCAGATGACCCATCCTCAGCTGGTGCGCGAGGGCAGCTACGCGCTGGTCGGAAAGAAGGCGGTAGTCATCGAGGAGGTAACCGGTACTAAGGGACTCATCAAGCTCGCTGGAGAGGTGTGGTCGGCGCGAGCGCTCGATGAGAACCACGTGATTCCGGTGGGGTCCGCGGTGGATGTCATGGAGATCGAGGGCGCGACGGCGATCGTATATCCCCGGGAGCTGTTGCCGTGAGCACGCATTGCTGAGACGACGGTGGAGAAGATATGGACCTGAACCTTTTAGTACCGATCATCATCGTGGCGGCCCTGGTGGTGTTCGTGGCGATGTCAGCGGTGCGCATCGTGCCACAGGCGCGCCGCTACAACGTGGAGCGGTTCGGCCGCTACCGGACGACGTTGGAGCCGGGTTTGAATTTCATCATTCCGTTGGCGGATCGGATCAACACCAAGCTCGACGTACGGGAGCAGGTGTTCTCCTCCCAGCCGAAGCCAGTGATCACCGAGGACAATCTGGTGGTCAACATCGACACCGTGTTGTACTACCAGATCACCGACCCTCGGGCCGCCGCGTATGAGATCGCGGACTATCTCCAGGCCATCGACCAGCTCACGGTCACGACGTTGCGCAACGTCATCGGCAGCATGGATCTGGAGCAGACGCTGACCTCGCGGGAGGAAATCAACACTCGGCTGCGGATTGTGCTGGACGAGGCGACCGGCAAATGGGGGATCCGGGTGAACCGGGTCGAGATCAAGGCGATCGACCCGCCGCTCACCATCAAGGAGGCCATGGAGAAGCAGATGCGCGCCGAGCGCGACAAGCGCGCAGCCATTCTGCACGCCGAAGGGGAACGGCAGTCCAAGATCTTGACCGCCGAAGGGACGCGGCAGCAGGAGATCTTGGTGGCGCAGGGCGACCAGCAGGCCGCGATCCTCCGGGCCGACGGTGAGGCCAGGGCCGTCGACCTGGTTTTCCAAGCCGTCCACCGCAACAACGCAGATCCCAAGGTGCTCGCCTACAAGTACCTGGAGACGCTGCCTCACCTGGCAAGAGGCGGAAACACCTTCTGGGTCATACCTGGTGAACTCACCCAGGCGATCCGCACCATCACCGAGGCCTTCGGCGACCACTCCCAGATGGGCGCGCCCGCCACCGACAAGGGCAGGGCCGATAGCCCGCCGTCGGAGATCGAAGACGAGGAGGGCAGCCGCGAGCTGACCACCGGCGGTGTGCCGAGCTTAGACGCGGTCGCAGCCGTTGATCAGGTCGCCGAGCTGGCCCAAGCAGCGGTCAACGATGCCAAGGCTGAGGCTGCAGCCGCCGAGGGTGGCATCGAGAAGCCGCTGGACCAGGACGCCCGGCGTTAGCGCCTCAGTGGCCTCGATGTTGTGTCCGTAAGCTGCGGACAGCCACAGATTAGACGTTCCCGCCCTATGTAAGGGCGGGAACGGAGAGCCAACCTGGCTCATGAGCACGAGTGCATATTCACCAGCCGCGACACCGGCCCAGCCCGCCGCCCCGACCGGCTTCCTCGCGCGGACGGCCGGTAGAGGGTCCGCGAACGGGGACAAAACGCCTGTCGGCGAGCGCCAGGTCGCACCAGTGGCTCCGCTGCCTGTGTCCTCACGATTCGCTGACCGTTTCGCCGCGATCGGGAGGTGACCATCGGGTAGCGGAGGGGCGCGCCGTCTCCCCACGCGAGTCCCCGCCGCGCCGCGGATCTGTGCACTTATGGCGGTCTGGCTTTGCCTGAGTACGCTGCCGTTGTGCGCAGGTTGGCGCATGTGAACCTTATTTCCGGCGGATCAGGGCCTACGGTATGTCTGCAGGACGGTCGTCAGATTTTGCCTCGCCGAAGGCGAGCGACCTCCTGTTCGCCGCGCTGATTGGCGGTTTTGCGGGCGCCGCACTGGCTGCTCGCTCGAACAGGGTCGCTATTGGGTTGTCGACGATCGGTGGGGCCACGCTACTGGTGGGTGCCAAGGCCGTGGCTCGCGCAGGGCGGCGCGGAATTGAGAACCAAGCGTTGTGGTACCGGATCCTCTCGACCGGAGCATTGGTGGCTCCACTTGGTTGGCTCGCGGGCAAGACGACCAGCGCGGGACCAACTCAGATCGGCACCGCAACGGGCTTGCTCGCGGGGCTTCTGGGGGTACGTCCGCAGAAGGTCATCCTCGGGCCGCTGGTGGGCGCCGCGGTTGGGCGGGGGTTGGCAGCGCGCGGACGCAGGCCATCGCCGGCCTCGGTGGCGACGGTCACGCTGGTGATTTACCGGATGTTCTCGGCGGCGGTGTTCCGAGACGCCCAGGTGACACTGCTGGCCGTCCGTGCGAAGGTCGCCGATCTACCGTTCGTCGTACCGCTGGAAGCGCGGTCCGGTTATGTGGGCGTCGACTATGTGCGATCGCTGGCAGGGGTGCTTGGCGGCACCTATGTTCGCGACGCCGGCGACGCAGGCATCGTCGCCTCGCTTGACGACCTCGCCGGTCCCGACTTCGATCCGGGCACAGTCGCTGCGCAGGTTCGGGAGTTCTACGAGCACACCACGCGCTTCGCGCTAGACATTGTTCCCGAGTGGCGGACCTGGGTCCGCCCCGGGTACCTGCTCTACAGTTCGCTGGTGGCAAAGCCACTCGGTCAGGCAAACGTGCCGATGAACCAGCGCCAGGCCCTGCGCGGCGTGCGTAGCCGGATCGATACGATCGACATAGATCGCGACGAGATCATCGACATCCGCGGGTGGATCCGGTCCTTCGCCGCCACCGGCGAACCCATCTATGTGGGGATCTACACCACCTACCGCCACGACGACCGCGGCTACGTCAGTGTGGGGTTCCCGTTGCCGCAGTCCAGCTTCACGGCCACCCTGGTGCCACGCGCACGCGTCGGTGGAGGCCTGGTGTTGACCAGTCGCAGCGCCCTGCCGCACCCCGGCCATTACCTGACCTTCATTGAGCCCGCCTCACGCGAGCTGACGACACTGGGGGTGCCTGGTTTCAAAGAGGAAGTCGACGTCTACGTCGCCGACGGCGAGCTCCGCGCTGATCACGCGTTTTGGCTCTTCAGGCTGCCATTCCTGGTCTTGCGCTACCGCATCCGCCGCAAACCTGCACGCCAGGCCTCGGAAGCCGAACCGCCGGTGTGACCTGTCGCATTCGTCGCTGTCGAAGACACCACCCTTAGGGAGACTTCGAGGGCCGATGGCGACCGGTGGTCCGCACGCGGGTGCGGCCATCCATGGCTGCTCCCCAGGAGCTGTAAACGTGGCTGACTAGACATCCCCACGACGGGAAGCCGTCAAGCTGCAGGGCTGAGTTTGTCTGGTTCGTTGTGCCAGGCAATGTCGAGGGCAGTGATGAGTCCGGCTGTCCGCGAGGGCGCACCTGTGTCGAGGTCCGCCGCAGAAGTCCGAGATCGGACCGGTGTCAAGCTGCTGAATCCGCCCGCCGTGGTCAGGCCGGCGGGGCCGGGCGGGATCGAAGGGGTCGCTCCTAATGATGGCAACCCGGCGAGGGACGCCGCGTTCTTGCGAGCAGAAACCGCGTCACATACTAGCGAAACGCTAAGGCTTCGCGAGCGAGGAGGTTCTGGTGGTGAGCGACAGCAAATTCGCGCCGGCGGACCGGCTGCGCGTCCTCGAACAACGGGCTTCACCGGAGGAGGCGTTGGCGTTCTTCGATGGATGCGGCCCCGTGCGCATGGAGGAGATGCTGGGGAGCTGGAAGGGCTCGGGGGTGGTGCCGACCGGGCACCCGTTCGACGGACTGCTGGAGGCGTTGGGTTGGCACGGAAAGCGTTTCCGCAGTCTCGATGAGACGCATCCGCTGGTGTTCGAGGGCGCCACGGGCTTGTTCAGCGCGAACCCGGCGCTCGTGCTGGTGAGCCTGGCGGTGCGCTTCAACCGGCTCGTGCGGACTCGTCCGATGCGGGTGATCGGTCGTCGCCTGGTGCGGCTGGCGAGGACGTCGAAGCCACGCGCGCGGTTGCGGATGATGCAGTACCGGGGCGTGGTGACGGCGACGCTGTCGTATGACGCGTCGCCGATCAACGATCACGTCCGGCGGGTCGACGCCGACACGGTAATGGGCGTGATGGACTTTCGCACCATCGATCGACCGTTCCTGTTCGTGCTACGGCGCGAGCCCCGCGAGGACTCACGACAGTGAGTGTCACGACGAGGACGCCTGCGGCGATGGGGTAGGTGATCGTGACGGCCGGCGCGACGTTCAAGACGGGTCAAAAGACATCACTGGCCAACCGCGAGCCGATTCGGTCGGCGACGGGGAGGGCCTCGGCGACGATCTGGACGTGCAGCGTACGCCCGACTCGTCACGCAACTAGGTACGCGATGATGGCCGTACCTGGTGGAACATGAGGAACGGCTCGAACCCGCTGTGCCCGGTCGGAGGAAAAGGATGAGCGTTGAGGAAAACAAGGCGGCGGTGCGGCGATTCACTCAAGCGCTGGATAGCAACAATCTCTCGATATTGCCTGAGATTTGCACGCCGGCATGCGCTGATACGTGGAGCCAGGGAATCAACTGTGACCCGTGGAGCGACCATCACATTGATCTCAAGCAGCTAGTTGCTGAGGGCGACCAGGTGGTTGCCATCGTGGAGACACGCGGACGCATTGTCGGGACCTATTAGGGTGTCCCCGGACGCGGCAAGTCGTTCACGAATAAGGGAGCCGTCGTCTACCGCTTGAGAACCAGAAAATCGCGTCGGTCGATCGCTACTTCGACGATCTTCGGATCGTCACCGACCAGCTTGGCGCCACACTCGTGCCACCGCCGAGCTAGGAGCGTATCGAGGAGTCAGTGCACTGACCTGGGAACATCTCGAGAACATTTCGACGCTGCGGCTTCGCCACCCACCATCAAAGCGTTGCGGACGGTCCATCGAGGCGGCAGCACGACCGCGGAGCCGCGACGCACCTTGGAGTTGCCGCAGCGGTGTGGGTGGATGACATCCGATCCATCGTCGGCAGCGAGCGGAGCTGTTGACTTCGCTATGAGATGCGGGCCTGCCGTGGCCGCATGACGTTCCGCCTGCGGGCATTTGGCCAGTGCAGATGCCGATAGAGGGCCCGCTTGCCGCCCGCCACCTGCGGGATAGGCTGAGAGTGGCGTGCCGGGAAGCCTGGTCGGCGGACGTATCCGACCGATTTCGAAGGCCCCCAGATGCCTGCTTTGGCAACACGCGACGCTATCCAGACCGTCGGACTCACTGAGCGGTTCGGCCGGACACTGGCGCTGGATCAGCTGGACCTGACCGTGGAAGCGGGCGAGGTTTTCGGCTTCTTGGGACCGAACGGTGCCGGCAAGTCCACAACAATCCGCCTGCTACTTGGCCATCTCCGGGCCACCGCGGGCCAGGCCTGGATCTTCGGGCACGCATCTGGCGACGCTGCTGCCGCGCATCGCCACTTGGCGTACGTGCCGGCCGATGTTGCACTCTGGCCTGCACTGACCGGCGCTGAGACATTGGAGCTGCTGGCAAATATCGGCCCCGGCATAGATCGGCGCTACCGCGACGAGCTGGTGCAGCGGTTCGAGCTCGAGGTCGACCGGCGGTGCGGCACCTACTCGACGGGAAACCGCCAGAAGGTAGCCCTGGTCGCAGCATTCGCCGCCGACGCGCAGCTGTTGATACTCGATGAGCCCACAGCGGGACTCGATCCACTCATGGAGCAGCAGTTCCGGCACTGCATCGCCGCAGCGGTCGCACGGAGCCAGACCGTCTTCCTGAGCTCCCACCATCTAGCCGAGAGGGAGGCGGTCTGCCAGCGAGTCGGAATCCTTCCCGAGGGTCGGCTCGTGGAAGTGGCCGAACTGAGTGACCTACGCCGGCTTCGTCTCACCGAGGTCAACGTGTCGTTCCGCGGCACTTTTCCTGATCTTGAGCAGCTGTCCGAAGTGCCAGGGGTGAGCAACGTCCATCAGCTCTCCCGCTGCTGGGCGTGCCACCAGCCTCGGATGCTTACGTTTTCACGACGAGATTGTCGAACTGCACCTCTACCGCTTTTTTCGATTCTTTGTAGGCTTCGGCCAAGAGGGCGACGGTGCCAGTGGTCAGCGGATCTTTTGAATCCGTTGCTTTGGCGGCCACCTGGTCGTTCACCCTAAACACGAGGCTTACGGCCTGGTCTCCATCGCCACCGGTGCAGGCTGCTTCCAAACGGTTGGTGCTGTTCACCTTGAATGCGGAAGGCAGCGCCCCGCCCTTTAGCTCCCGATATGTGCCGTCAACGCCGTACTTGAAGATGTTGACATAGTCGATTCCTAGCATGAATAGGTATCCAGAGAGCACACCACCGTTGTCGGTCATTCGACAGCCAATGCCGTAGGCGGTCCCCTCAGGTATGGCAAGAGCTTTCGCGTCGACCTCAATTGCGAGGTTCGGAGGAGCTGTCGGATACACGCTGCTGGCGTTTCGCGGCGCACCTCCCTCGGTGGAACCCTGACCGGTCGGCTTCGCGTAAACCTGGTATGCGCCATTCTTGTAGTGACCGCCCGCGCGCGCGCTACCGGCATCGTCCCAGCCATTCGCCCGATTAGCGAAGTCGTCTTCGAAGACGATTTTGTCATCAAGTGGGGAGGTCGTATTGGCGACTGTTTCAGTGGGTGCGGGGGGCCCCGTATCGACATCGGGGTTGGAGCCGATCATCCCGTTCAGCCCGACAAGCAGCGCGACGGCGACGACGACGACCCCGATAGTGATTAGTCGCCCCCGTATGCTAAGGCCGTTGGAAAGCTTGTCCGGCGGTTGAGTCTGATCTGCACGAGGCCACTCCCCGCGCTGTAACCACGCAAGGATTCGCGCCCATAGCGAGAGGCGTTCGGACTGGTTATCCGACGGTTGGATCTGATCTGCGCGGGGCCCTCCACCGCCCGGCGTGGCAGGAGCTACGGGCGGGATGCTGGCCGCGGGGCTCTCTGTGGTTGGCTCTCGCTGGTCTGGCGGCCGCCGCTGGACCCCCGCAAGAATTTGCACCCATCGCGAGAGACGTCCGGACTGCTTATGTGGTGACTTGGTCTGATCTGTCTGGGGCCCATCCTCGGCCGGCGTCGCGTGCCGGCCCACCTCCCCGCGCCCAAGCGCGGAACCCTTGGGCACAGGTTTCCTTGCAGACGGCTTGGGCGGAGGCTGTTGCTTCTCCTGCCGCGTGGGCTGCTCCTCGGCCTGCCGCCGGGCCTGTTCCTCGGTCTGCCGCCGGGCTTGTTCCTCGGCGAGCGCGGCGGCTTCCCACAGTTCCCGGCGGGCTCGATCTGATAGGGCTGCGGCATCTTGGTAGGTGGAGTCGAGCCGGGTGACCCGTTCCAGGGCCTCTGCCGCCTCTTCCCACCGGCCCGCATCGATCAGACGCAGTCCAGTGCGGTAGTCGGCGGCGAGC
>DATDKX010000136.1:0-2207 GCA_036519615.1 Propionibacteriaceae bacterium | reverse complement strand
CGCGGCCTTGCGGGTACACGCCAGCCTGGCTGGTGCTCGCAACCCCAACGACATAGATGTGGCCGGGTTCCTGGACCAGGCGCAGGAGTATGAGACGCGGGGCGACGTACGCGACAGCGTGCTCAAACTGCTGCAGCTGAGCGGCAAGAGCCACCCGCTCGCGGCGCTGCGGGCCGCCGAACTGCAGAAGTGGGCCGCAGGTCCTGACTACGCCGAGATCTTGGCCGGCAACTACCCCCGCCGCTCCGATGACAAGGACGCTCCTATGAACGAGGAGGTCAAGGCTGCCGCCAACTCGTACAAGCAGAACTTCACAACCTCAGGAGATCCGCTGTACAAGCTAGTGAGCAAGATCGGTTCTGTCGCGGGCACTGCCGGCGGGTCAGCGGCCAACCGAATGCGTGACTGGTGGCGCGGCGGTCCAGACGTTGGGTCAAACCCGTGACGTTGCAGGTCGGTGGGCATGGTGATCAGCTCGATCCCATCGCCGAGGCGGCGGCCCGCGGCGCCACCTTGGCGCAGTTCTTCCTCGGGGATCCGCAGGCCTGGAAGGGACCAGAGATTCGGTACGCCGGCGGGGCGGCAGCGCTCAAGGCTGCAGCTCAAGAGGCTGGCATCACGCTCTATGTTCATGCGCCGTACGTGCTGAACGTAGCGACCACCAATAACCGGATCCGGATCCCCAGCCGAAAGTTCCTACAGCAGTATCTGGACGCGGCGGCCGAAGTCGGCGCAGCGGGAGTGATCGTGCATGGCGGCCATGTATTGAAGAACGATGATCCCGCGATCGGCTTCGACAATTGGCGGAAATGCGTTGCCGGGCTGGAAATGCGGGTTCCTTTGCTGATCGAGAACACCGCTGGCGGGGACAACGCGATGGCACGCCGCCTGGAGCGCATCGAGCGGCTGTGGGATGCGATTGGTGAGGCCAAGGGCGGTGAAACGGTTGGCTTCTGTCTCGACACCTGCCACGCCCATGCAGGTGGTGAGGAACTCGTCGGCCTGGTCGATCGGGTCACGGCCATCACCGGCCGCATCGACTTGGTCCACGCCAACGATTCCCGGGATCCGTTCGACTCCGGGGCCGACCGGCACGCCAACTTCGGCGACGGCGAGGTCGGTGCTGATGCGCTCGCCGAGGTCGTGCGTACGGCCGGTGTGCCGGTCGTTGTGGAGACGCCTGGCGGCCGGGAAGGTCAGGGCGCCGATATCGCCTGGCTCAAGGAGAACGTCTAACTTCGACTTGTCAGCGTCGGCGTCAGGTGGTGCTCCGCGCAACCTGCTTCACCCCGACCCACAGACCGGCAGCGCAGGTGAGGACTGCCGCCAACACAGCCCATCCGATAGCCGGATCGTCGAAGGTGCCGGAGAAGAGCGCCCGTTCTGCATCGACGATGTAGGTCAGCGGATTGAACCGGCCCAGCACCTGGATCCAACGCGGCCCAGCCTCCAGCGGCAGCATCATCCCCGACAAGATCAACAGTGGAAACAGCAGCGACTGCTGGACCGCCCAGAACATCCACTCCCGTTTCCGCGCTGCGATGGCCAGAGCGTTGGAGAACGCGCCCATGCCGACCCCGAAGACGCCAAGCAACAGCAGACCGGCAAGCACGTGGATCGGATAGAGCTTGAAACCAAACGGGATTGACACCAAGGTCACCAGTGCGGCCTGCACCACAAGCGGCGCCAACTCTTTCAGGGCCTTGCCGACCAAGAGCGAGGAGCGATGCAGTGGACTGGCGAGCACTCGCTCGTAGGAGCCAGTGATTATCTCGAACAGCAGGTTTGAACCCGTGGCACTGGTGCCGAACAGGCAGATCATGACGATCACTCCCGGCAAGAACCATTGCAGCGGCGATGCGCCATTGATGGCAGCCGGATCTACGGATCCAGCCAGCAGCGGGCCGAACAGTCCAAGAAATACCAGTGGCTGGACTAGAGAGAAGATCACCGAGAACGGATCGCGAAGCACCAGCGACATCTCGCGCTGAAACACCGACCTGGTATCGGCGACGAGCGTGCTCATGAGGTCACCGCCTCACTTTCCTCGCGCAAACTTCGGCCGGTCAGACTCAGAAAGACATCGTCTAGCGTCGGAACACGTACGTCGGCCGCACGTACTTCGACTCCCGCATGATCAAGTTCGCGCAATAGCCACGGCAGTGCGCGGGTACCTTGATCAAATCGCCCAGCAATCGTCACCTCCC
>DATDKX010000135.1:0-6312 GCA_036519615.1 Propionibacteriaceae bacterium | reverse complement strand
GTATCTACCCCGGAGCAGACCTTCATCGATCTTGCCGCCATTGGGGTGAATCTGGTCGATCTAGTGGTGCTCGGCGACGCGATGCTCAAAGCCAAGCTCACAACGGTCCCAACTCTTGTGAATGCGATCGAGTCGTGGGCTGGATACGGTACGCGGCTTGCGCTCCGCGCTGCTCGGCTGATGCGAGAGGGCGTCGATTCACCTATGGAGACTCGGCTGCGTCTCCTCATTCTGTTCGCCGGATTGCCTGAGCCGACGGTAAACGTGATTCTGCGAGACGAGGACGGCAGCTGGAGGATGCGATTCGATCTTTGTTACCTCGATCAACGACTCATCGTGGAGTACGACGGTCGCAAGCACGCGTACAGCACAGAACAGTGGGAACGCGACATCTACCGGCGTGAGGAGCTAGATCAGATGGACTACCGATTGCTCGTCGTGACCTCTCGTGGGATCTACAACGAGCCGCATCGCACGCTCGAGCGGGTACGCGATGCACTGCGTGAGCGGGGCGTCAAAGTTCCGTCGCGGTTCAAGAATGAATGGCGTCGCCACTTCCCAACGACGGCATGATCGATGCCAGTCAACCGATTGAGACATTTCGGCGCTTCTGATCACAGGAGACCGAAATCCAAACTGAAACGAGGCCATCTGGGCGCTTGTGATCGCAAACGGCCGAGCTGAGTTACAGAAATCTCAGCGGCGCCAGATATGCAGCTCGGGCAGCTTGCCGCCCTTGACCGGCGGATCGCTTTGCTGCCAGATGCGCCGCCAGCTAGCAGAGGGCGGTTCCGGCGCAACCGCTAAGCCGCGCTGGGTCTTCCACCAGGTCGCGGCATCCTCAGCAAGGAGTTGCTTCACCGCCTCGGCGATCTTGGTGCCAAACTCGTTTGCGGCCTCGCCGGTCCGGGGCATCATCGGCATCCCATACCGCACAGCTACCCGCGGACGCCCCGGGACCGGCCAGTAGCTTCCTTGAGGCATGGCCGCGTACGTGCCGAGGATCCCCACTGGGACGACCGGCACCTGACAATCGATCGCCAGCTCGGCAGCGCTGAGCCGAAACGGACGAAGGAATCCATCACTGGACCGTGTCCCCTCAGGGAAGATGACCACGGTCCAGCCCTTCGCGAGCAATTTGGCCGGCATAGGAGTCAATCCACCGTCGCCCTGCTCGATCGGGAAAGTCCCAATCGGAAAGGCATTGAACGCAATGGCGGACGCACTGGTCCGCACCCAACTGTCGAAGAAGTAGCCGCTTGCCACCCCGACCGCGGTGCGGCGGCGCCGTTCGGCCGGCAATGTCGATACCAGCACGGCCGTGTCCAGATGCGAGGCGTGGTTGGCCACGATCAAGGCGGGCCCATCCAGCTGACGAAGCTCGTCGAGGCCGTAGACCTCCACTGCCAGCTCCTTCCGCATTACGCTCTTGACACCGACCGCTTGGACAAGCTCACGCAGGCCACGCATCGGAGCTAATCGCGCCCAACCCGTCCGCCTCGCCGGCTGCCGGTTCTTCATCTGACGTCAACCAGAATCTGGGGTGGGCTGTGCAGATAGCTGATTGACGGCGCATGGCCGACCGTTGATGCCACGATCTCGAGGGCGTCGGCAAGTGTGGAAGCAGCACGAAAACCCATCCGAGCTGCGCTCTCCCGATCAGCGCCCACCCACACAATGTCGCTGCAGTGCTGTTGGGCTGCCGCGATCTGATACCACAGATGCATCGGATGGACGCCATGGAACGCCTGGCTGGTGCGGTATAGGTGGACATACCACGAGTCACGAGCGAACTTTTCCTCATAGTCGGCCGAGATCTGCTGCGCGTCGTTTGTAACGGTCAGCACGTCGGCAAAGAAGTCGACATAGGAGGGATGGTGCAGCGCCGACAATTCCGCCTGCAACGGGTGGTAGACGATCAAGGCACCACCGGGGCGTACGAAGGGCGTCCCGGTATGGGAGCCGAACGAAGCCGCGAGTGCACTCCAAGCAGCAAGGATCGGATTGATCACCGAGTCGACGCTGTACGGCGTATGCGCACTGACCCCAAGAAGACCAACGTCTGCCGGCGCAGTCACCTCGACGAGTTGTTGGGCAGTTACCTGTGCGGAGCTCGCCTTTTGGACTGCGGCCGGCGCGCCGGCAGTCACCAAGGTCGCGTGGTAGTCGGCTTCGATACGGTTCATCAGACGCCGACGGGCGCGGGGCGGCGTCCATTCCAGACCACGGCGCACCGCGAACCACGTCACCCTGTCCTTGAGAGTCCACTCCCATTCGCGCCCGCCCAGAAATTCCAGGGGCGGGGCAAGAACGTCGTTGTCCAACACCGCATCAATCTCGAAGACCCGTGCCGCAGCCGAGACTAAATCCGCAATCTCAGCCGCAGCGGCTTCGCTCCGCTGGCCCTGAAGTCCGCAAAGCTGCCCGATCGTCGCGGTAGAGCCGAGGCCCGCAGCGATCTCTGCCGCGCCACGGCGGCGCGAGCTCTCGGCCAAGTGCACGAAGATCAACAAGTCTGAATTGGCGACCCGAGCGTTCAAGGCGACTTCGCCAGCCGTCGTGCTGCCGATGCTGACCAGATTGTCGGCATCCTCGGCATCGTGATTGGTCAGGAGCCCATCGGCGTAGAACGATCGAAAGACGCGCTCACCGACGATGTATTCCAGTTCTTCTGCGGTCATTCGCCGGTTCAAGCCATTCGCACTGACGAGTGCGACATCGTCTACCCCGGCTGCCGCAGCCCGAGTCAAGACCGCCTCGATCACCTTCCCGCGGATGTCGGGCCGCCGCATTCTCGGCGTAGGCGTACCAATGTCGTCGAAGGCAATCGTCAACCGCATTGCAGGTTGCAACAGGGCTGTCAGCGGCTCTGACTGGAGCGGCGCATCGAGGGCGGCATTGATCGCCTCAACGAGATCCGGGATACGAGGCAACGACTCGGCGGGATAGATCACCCGCGTGCCAAGGGGAAACTTCTCAAGACGAAAACGATCACCATCGGGCACCAGCAGTGGCGGAGTGCGATCGTCGACCTCGAGAACGAAGCCGGGTCGGCCCATCTATCAATCTCCTTACGTCGGGAGCGCCCAGCGCGGCGTGATCGGCTTGATCTTCCACTCCACCACCGACCATTGGCTGCGCGTGGCTGCTCGCATCAGGGCAATATCGGGACTGACGGCGACCGCGTTACCCACTGTCTCCAGCATCGGCAGATCTGAGTGGGAGTCTGCGTAGGCAAAGCTACGGTCCAGCTCGATGCCATGTTGGGTCGCGTGGTGCTTCAGCCAGGCGGCTCGAGACTCGCCGACCACCGGCGGACCGGTCAGGAAACCGGTGCAGCGGCCTTCCTCGTCAACTCCAAGATCAGCGGCGACGATGACATCGAACAGCGGCTGGAGGGGCCGAGTCAGCGGCCGCACTACCCCGGTGATGAGAATCGTGGTGTGGCCGGCGGCCCGGTGTTCTCGAATCCTGCGGACGGCCTCCGGCGAGAGCCTGCTCAAGATCTGCGGTGCCATCGATGTGTCGACGAAACGCTCCAGCGCAGCCAAGTCAGCGCCGCGATAGCGGCGATAGACCGCACGGAGGAAGGTGCCGCGATCTCGTTGTTCGGCGCGAAGGTAGGACGGAAGGTGTCGCATGACTTGACCGACCTCGGCCAGCTGCTGAGTACGTGACAGCTCCGGCAATCGAGCCCATAGATATTGCTCGACGACGTTCGTGGACATGATCGTGCCGTCGAGGTCGAAGATCGCAAGCGCCGCCGAGCCTGCGGTGTCCTTGTCAAGGTCCTTCATCGTGGTCGGCCGATTGCCGCGCTTACGTCGGATTGCGTCCATCCGGCGTACCGGTGCGGTAATGGATGGACAGTGCACTTCTTGGATGTAGGTCTTCCAGTCGTAGACCGACGTGTCGAAGGCGAACGCTGCTTGATCTTCAGGGTGCAGCGATTGGGTAAGGGCGAGGGTGTTGTCGTCGACAAAGTGCAGCTCGGACTGCGCGTACTCCTTATAAAGCGAGTGATAGCGCCGCAGGAAATCCAGCCGGACTCCGGTGCGATCGAGGTCTTTGGCGATCTTGCGTGTTCGGTCCGACCGCGGCGCCTGGGCCAACATCCGCTCCGCGACCTTGTGAGCGCGTTCCGAGGTGGAGAGCAGCCGCTCGATCGAGGACGCGCCGGGAAACTTCCATTGCGGTAGCCGGGCAGCTCCCCGTGGACCCCCTTCGAACGGATGAGCGAGGAAGTACGCGCGGGTGTAGGTATACAGATCCTTGAACGTCAGCGGGTTCCGGGCGCCCGAATTGATGTGGTAATGCTCCGGAGTCCCGATTTCAGGCTGGGTAGCGCAGACAGCGAGGATGGCGTTCACGACATGATCGCAGGGCACGATGTCGACAACAGCTTCCGGCGTAGCAGGAAATTCCGGGAGCTCACCTCGCCCGTACGCCAAGATCAGCGGCTCGGCCATCTTGAAGCCCTCGATCCAGCCCGGATACGGATGTAGCCAGGAGGACTCGACGATCGCCGGCCGGACGATTGATACCTGCAGGTCGCGTCCGACATCGGCGACCACCCGCTCGCCTAGCGCCTTGGTGAAGGTGTAGACGTCGGTCCAGCCCAGCGAGCGAGCGCGCTCGGTACCCGCCTTGACAAGCTCGGCGTCCACCCACTCCATGCGGCGACGCTCAGTGTCGGCGGCGGTTGTCAGAAATCCCGCCTGGCGATGCTCCCGCTCAGCTTCCTTGCGAAGTCTTGCGAGCTGGGCCGAGGTACGCGACTCCGCCTCGATCAGGTCCCGCATCGCAATGCCGGCGGCAGCCTCGGCGTCATAGTCGATGTCGTGCACGTGCGGCGCCTCGGGGATCGTGCCACGGCGTCGGCCAGCTGTGTACGCGGTAGAAACATGCACGTAATGCGGCACCTTGCGCCAGTCACCGCGCTCGTCGGCAATAGCTTCCAGCATGCGATTCATCAGCGCCTTGGTGCCGATCACATTCGTCGTGAACGCCTGGTCAATCGGTGGGTCGAAGGAGACATCGCTGGCGCAGTGCACCACGATGTCCAGATCGCCAGGCAGCTCGGGGACATTCGGCAAGTCGCCTTCGATGATCTCCACCCGGCTGTCGAGCAGTTCCGCAGCCCCTCCAGCAGCATCCCGAACCTCGGTAAAGATCGGCTTCTTGACTAGAGCAATCATGCGGTCATGGGCACTGGCTGAGCCCTTACGTCGCACCAACACCGCAGGCGTGGTCTCCGGCAGCTCGGTCAAGATCTTCCACAGCAGCTGCTCGCCGATGAAACCGGTGACACCGGTCATCACGATCTTCTTGGCAGCGAGCAAGTCCCGCAACCGCCCATCGAGCCGTTGCACGTTGGGGCGGCGAGTCTCGGCGGGCACTGCACTCATGCGCGGTTGCTTTCTGAGGTGGTATTGAGCTGCGCAGCCGCTAGCGCCTCTTCGAGGCTGAACCGTCGCAGGTAGAGCGCGCTGCCGATGATGGCACCTTCCACCCCAATGTCGACCATGTCTCGGAGCGCGAGGATGTCCTCCAGATTTGAGATCCCACCGCTCGCGATGACGGGCTTCTCCGTTTCTTCACACACCTGGCGGAGCAGCTCCAGGTTCGGACCGCGCAACATGCCGTCAGCCGCAACATCGGTCACCACGAAGCGCGCACAACCTGCATGGTCTAGCCGGTGCAAGGTCTCGAACAGATCGCCGCCCTCGCGGGTCCAGCCACGCGCGGCTAGCTTCCTCCCTCTGACATCTAGCCCAATGGCGATGCGCTCCCCATAGTGATCAATGATTTCCTCGCACCACTGCGGACGCTCCAGTGCCGCAGTGCCGATGTTCACCCGCGCGCATCCAGTCGCCAGTGCCCGTTCCAGGGACTCATCATCGCGGATCCCGCCGGACAGTTCGATGTTCAGCCGCAGATGGGAGGTCAGCTCGGCGATGATTTCGGCATTGTTGCCACGTCCGAAGGCGGCGTCCAAGTCGACCAAGTGGATCCATTCGGCCCCTGCCTCCTGCCAATGTTGGGCAGCAGCGCGGGGGTCACCGAACCGCTTCTCAGAGCCGGCGCGGCCCTGCACCAGCTGCACCGCCTGCCCTCCGGCGATGTCGACCGCAGGCAGCAGGACAAGCCGGTCCGCCCGAGCTGTGGCCTGTGAAGGACTTGCCGAATGCACCAGAAGACCCTATCCCCAGCCGAGTACTAGGCCGGACGCTTGGACTTGGGCAGCTTGGCAACGATCAAGTTGTACGAGGTGTCGATCAGGTCCTTGATCTCGTCAGGAGCAATCGTCCC
>DATDKX010000134.1:0-7867 GCA_036519615.1 Propionibacteriaceae bacterium | reverse complement strand
ACGTAGGCGGTCCCGGTTCGCGCTGCGAACGCTTGCCGGGACCTCGACCGGAAGGACCCCGGCCGTGTCCCCATCATCGCGCATCAAATTGGCTGCCGGCACCATCACCCCGAGCTGCGACACACTGCAAATCGAGTTGATCCGCCCTGTCGGCAACCCGCCGGCAGTGTTGATCATCTGGCCAGCTGCACCAAGCGTCACCAACGCCAACCCGAAAGCGATTGCGAACGTAGCGACCGCGGCAGTCCGGGTCTTGGGCCAAGCGCAGGCACGACTTGCAAGGCTCTAACCCTTGAGGGTTGGGCCTCAGGCCGGCGTATCTCTCCGCTGCATAGCCGGCCTATCTCTCCGCTGCATAGAAAGCGAAGCCAACTTCGCCGCGGGGCTCCTTGATCTGCCGCCAGAACGCCGCGGACAGCCGGATGATCGGCGAATCCTGGTCGTCTGGGGTGATCTTTGGCACTCCGTTGTCCTCCACCTCGCATAGGCCTTCGTACGCAGTCTCAGTGTCGTCTGCCGTGATCACGCTGAATTGCATTCCGGCAGCCTACAGGCTGACATTGTCGCGACACGGGCAGCAGATGGTGATGCGACGCAAGGTTCGAGTTCCCAGGGAACCATTCCTGTTGGAGCGACTGCGCGAGCAGCGCACCGCGGGCAAATACGGCTGTTCGCCAAATGCGTCCACCGAGCTGGGACGGCTCAAAGCGGCGCGCCGACTCTGAACCTCACTCGTCGGGCTCAACCTCCCCGGGTTCGACTCCGAGAGCACGCCGCCACTCATAGAGACTCCGGTAATCGCCTTCGTCAGCGTGCTGGCGGGCCTGCTCGGCGAGCTCTACAATCTCTCGCGTCTTCATCCGCCGTAGGTCGCCGCTGCGGGGGCGGTAGCCGTGCCAGCCACGCCGGCCGTCGTCAAGCACAATGGAATGAACGACCTTATGGCGCTCGCCCTGCAGCTTTCTGCTCCTTTTAGCCAGTCCACAGTCCGCTGCCGAATGCTGGGGTCCTGCATCGCCGCAGCCGACTTGCGGGCGCGTTTGAATACCTTCTGCTGCGGCTCTAACAAAGCCCACTCATCGTTGGTGTCACCAGCGAGTGCGACCAGATGCGGGGCTAGGAATTCCAGCCAGGTGGTCTCGATCACGAGGCCACCGACTGCCGCTCGGACATCCTTGCTCGCCATTGGTCATTTGTACGCAACCCTGAGCCAACCCGCATCAGGGCGCGCCGACTGTAGCAAACCGCTGGGAATGTTGGTCCCTCGGTCATGAGCACAGCGGAGGCGTCCTCACGGCCAGGCGGCCAGAGCTTCGACGTCTGAGTGATCATCTCGCCGAGCAAGCTCGAGGCCGCGACAACATCCACACTGAATGTGCTGGCGTCATTGCCTGTTACTGGTTCGCCAATCCTGTCCGCCGAGGCCAGGATCTGGTGGCAGCCGGACTCTTGCGGCTCGCCCCGGCCGTGTTGATTTGATCTGCTTGTCCACTCGGTCGGAGTGGGCTGGGAGCGTATGCGCGCAGTATCAGCGCCATACCCGGACAGCCGTGAGGATTAAGCGCCATAACTTCTGGCGGGCCATACGCTTGGCCGACATGACCGGTGAACTCACCGACGAGCTTGCCATGATCAGCGCATGCAGCAGTGCCCTTAGTAACCCGCCACGAACCTCGACACCACCGGTGGCACAAGATCGAGAGCCGCAAGAGCAAGAGTGCAACCTACTCACGAAAGCACAACATCAACGATCAAGCTTTTGCCAGGGACGACAGGTACCCGAGGTTGTCCCGTCCTGAGGGAGCGATGCAGTCGCTACCTAAGGACTTGCGCGAATCTGGGATGACCAAGATCGTCGCCGTCGATGTACTTATCGAGGATGATCTTGCAATTGCGATCTTAGCGACAGACGGAGCCGGGCCTATTGCCGTTAACGATGAGGGGCGCGAGTTCTTCGTTTTGGAGGACTCGCCGACCAGGACCGGGGTCGCCTATGACGGAGTATTGGGCGCCACCCTTGGAGTCCGCGGGCGAGACCGCGGAGATTCTTCGGCGCGAGGCAGCGGAGTACGCCCACCTGGCCCGGAGGCTGGAGGACTTGACGGTCGACGACGAGTGAAGCGCCGTTGCTCGTTGTCAGTTTGGGCGAGGTTCAGCCCTAACGATCTTGTCTTCCAGCTACAGTTCGCTGGCGCCGACCGCCTTGTCGATCACCTGCCAGACTTCCTGGTCCAGCTTGTTCTCCGTCCAGATGCCGTACGCGGTCCCCAGCAGTCACCGGCGGGACCGCCACCAGCCCGATCGCCCCGCCCACCGCCGCATCAACCCACTCGTGACCCCCAGGCCGATGCTCAGCTGACCCTCTCCGGGGGTGATGACCACCGTCAGCGCGTAGGTGACGCCAGCAGTTGGTGCCACAGGCTCTCCTTGCGCGCCTGCATCACCGTGCGGTTCTCGCTGGGGCGGTAGACCTGTGTCTCGCTGTCCGTCGAGCTGGAGCCAGGAGCCAGCTCGGCTCGGCATCGTGATTGTGATGCGGTGGATGCATCCGACTCTTGGGCGGTCCTGCGGCCATGTGCAACGACGCTATTCGGGGGTAATCGATAGTCAGAGGAGCGGGCGGCGATACATGCGTTGACGGTACAACCAGGGATTGCTCGTTCTGCTGGCCGAGGACGTGGCCGTCACCTCGCACTGGTGATTGGTTCTGACCCCCAGGAGGTCGCCTTGCCCTTGCCGATTGAGGATTACGCGGTTATCGGCGACACCGAGACGGCGGCGTTGGTTGGCCGCAACGGCTCGATCGACTGGCTGTGCGTACCCCGGTTTGACTCCGGCGCGATCTTCGCTGCTTTGCTTGGCACTGAGGAACACGGACGCTGGCTGATCGCTCCGGCCAGCCCAATTCGCGCGACGCGCCGCCGGTACCGCGGCGACACCATGGTGCTGGAAACCGAATTCGACACCGATGAGGGAACCGTACGGCTCATCGACTTCATGCCGGTCCGCGGGGAGGCCGTGGATGTGGTCCGCATCGTCGAAGGCGTGCGCGGGCGCGTACCGATGCGCATGGACTTGCGGCTGCGGTTCGACTACGGCCACATCGTGCCGTGGGTACGTCGGGTCGGTGCTGATCTCCTGGCCGTGGCGGGTCCCGATGCGGTGTGGCTCCGGACGCCGGTCGAGCTGCGTGGGGAGAATTCGTCTACCGTTGCCACCTTCAGCGTTGGCGAGGGATTTCATGTGCCGTTCGTTCTGGTGTGGCGGCAGTCGCATCTGCCGACTCCACAGCCGGTCGATCCCATAGTCTCGCTGGAAGCCACGGAGGCCTATTGGCAGGAATGGGCCGGCAGGTGCACTTACGACGGAGAATGGCGCGACGCCGTCGTACGCTCACTGCTCACGCTGAAGACGCTGACGTACGCGCCCACCGGCGGCATCGTCGCGGCCGTGACAACGTCGCTGCCAGAGCAACTGGGCGGCGTACGCAACTGGGACTACCGGTTCTGTTGGCTGCGTGACGCGACCATCACGTTGCAATCGCTGATGTATTCGGGCTACGTGGAAGAGGCGCGCGACTGGCGGCACTGGCTGCTGCGGGCGATCGCGGGTGACCCCGCTGAGCTGCAGATCATGTACGGCGTCGGGGGTGAGCGGCGGCTCGACGAATACGTTGCCGAATGGCTTCCCGGATACGACGGGAATCCGGTACGCATCGGGAACGCCGCCGCGCATCAGTTCCAGTTGGACGTCTACGGCGAGGTCATGGATGCGCTGCACCAGGCGCGCAAAGCTGGGCTGGAATCGGACAAGCCGGCGTGGGACCTGCAACTCGCGCTCATGCGCTTCGTGGAGGACAACTGGAACACCCCCGACGAGGGAATCTGGGAGGTGCGTGGCAGTTCCCGCCACTTCACCCACTCAAAGCTCATGGCATGGGTGGCTGCCGACCGTGCCGTCAAGGCGGTTGAACAGGCGGACATGGAAGGCCCCTTAGACCGGTGGCGGGCCGTGCGTGACGAGATCCGCCGCGACATCATGACCAAGGGCTTCGACGAACAGCGCAACACATTTACCCAGTACTACGGGTCTCAGGAGTTGGATGCTGCCCTGTTGATGATGCCCCTAGTGGGGTTCCTTCCTGCGACTGATCAGCGGACCCAGGGCACTGTTGCCGCCATAGAGAAGGAGCTGTTGCAGGACGGCTTCGTGCAGCGCTACACGCAGCAGCGCGGCGCCAGCGTGGATGGCTTACCACCGGGAGAAGGTGCGTTTCTTGCCTGTACATTCTGGCTGGCGCAGAACTATGCACTGATGGGACGTCAAGACGAGGCGCGAGAGGTGTTTGAGCGGCTGCTCGGTCTGTGCAACGACGTTGGGCTGTTGTCCGAGGAGTACGACGTTAGCGCGAAGCGCTTCGTGGGGAATTTCCCGCAGGCATTCAGCCACGTCCCGCTGATCGACACCGCGCGTACCCTGTCAGTCGAGGATGGCAAGAAATACCCGCGGCAGCGGGAGAAGGCGGCTACCCCGGTTCCGGGCGGTCAGGAGGAGGAACAGGCCCCGGTCGCCTAGACGTGGGGTTCGACGTCAGTTGGCTCGAGTCGAGGGAAAATTTGTCGCCACGTACACTAAAACGCGATCGTTTGCCGCAGCCAGAGTTCGCCCATGCCAGCCCGATCTCTAAGCATCAAGTAGAGCTCCATGTTGGCCCTGGCCGACACCCTCGCGACCTACCACTCCGCGTCGACCTTCTGATCCGAAGTTCGCGACTGCGTCCAGCGTCGTCCGATAGCTGATCGGGAGAAGCGCTCCAAGCCCGCACACCGTCGGGGTGGGTTCGTATAGCTGCACGAATGGTTGTGGAGTCTGGCTCCCATATTGGCTCCCAATCGGACCTACGCATTGTCGATCTTCATCACCGGGAACGGCTGCGCGGTCGGCCGTGGTGCCGACGACGGGAAGCTGTGCGACTCGGACCGGGTGATGTTCCTGCGCGTCTCTCACGCAGCTCCAGCGAGCGACCTCGGAAGGGGTGGCGGTGGCCGGGTACTTCCTGTGGAGCGTCTGGGACAACCTCGAGTGGATCGATGGATTCGGCACCCAATTCGGGCTGATCTATGTCGACTTCGACACCCTGGAACGGATCCCGAAGCTCAGCGCCGAATGGTTCCGGCGGGCCGCACGTCAGACTGCGGTGGTTTGAAGGTTCGCAGGCATCCCGCGATTGTTGGAGGAACGTGATGACTGCCGTCATACCCGAGTCACCCGCTGACGCGCGAGCGCGCGAGACATCGAGCAGCAGATGACCGACGGCGCGCGGTTCGCGCTCACCACCAGCATCATTGGCGCCAACTTCGCCTACCCGCGCCGTGTCGCATTCACCAGGTCGATGAGTCGGTCGATAACGAAGCGGTTCTCCACCTCGCATACGCCGAGCAGGTCGGGCCCGCGGCCGGCGTTGATCGCCCCGATCACCGTGGCAAGCTGGCTCGAGCTTCCGATCCCGCAGTTGTGGCGTCCGGCCGGCGATGTCGTCCTGGATTGCGCGGAACACCTTGACGTCGACCTGCGCACGAGCACTTCTCGGGCCATGAGTCAAAGCAGCCGAGCACCGATTCGAAGCACACGACGCGCCCCGGGGCGATGTCGCCGGGGGAGGGTAGCGTACGGGCCCATGGATGAAACTGATGGGCCGCGGGATGAGGAGCAACGGTATTAACGGCGGTGTGGTCGACAACGCGATCTATGTCGACGGCGTTCGAACCGCAAATCCGGTGACGCTGGATGAGACCTACGAACTCTTGCGCGAACGGCACGGCATGGCGTGGATCGGGTTGTACCGTCCGACCTCGGGGGAGATCGGATCAGTTGCGGCCGAATTCGGGTTGCACTATCTGGTCGTCGATGATGCCATCGCCGCCCACCAACGGCCCAAGCTGGAGCGGTACGGCGCGTCAGCAACCTCGGAGTGAGTGGCCTCTTGAAGCAGCGGGTCATGGCTGAGGCGGAGGAGGGCGCCGGGGGTATCGCGTGGAGACTGACTGGCGACCGGTTCGTGTCGAGCTTGTCGCTGAGGGCCGCGGTTGGGTCGACGTTCACCCGGTGGTTTTCGACGCAGCCGGTCACGGCCGCCAGGCCGACCTCGGCGGTGGTCAGTTCCACTATCCGCCAGAGGCGTTCGACCAAGGCGTTCTCGGCGGGGTCTGCGTGCCCTGCTTATCCCGCGATGAGCAGCTGCTCTTCCATACCGGCTACCAACCTCGCGCCATCGACCTGCTTGATCTCGCCCTGCTTGAGCGCATCACATCGCCCGGTTGAGCCCTTGAGCGTTCTGCCCCAGAAATCCCGCTGAACGTTCCGCTTTCGCGCGCGCCTCACGGTCTCCTAAGCCGTCGATGCCTACGGGGCGGCAGTCCTTTTGGTCTGACGCTGCTGGCGCTTGCCGAACATAGGCAGTTGTTCGGTCTCGTGCTGTGAGCGCGAACGGGTATGGCGTGACACCCTCTGAGCCTTTGCCTGCCAGCGGGAACGATGCCGCTCGCCTGCCCCATTCATATATCTCAGCGGTCGTTGTCTTCACTCCGCGCGCGACCGGCGGCGTCGGCCAGGCGGGCCCGGCTTACCGCCTCATCGCTTCCTTCACCTAGAGGACGACCGAGCACGGCACATCCTGTTCCATCGCCAGCTCGGCGTTCGTCCCGCACGTTGGTTCTGCCGGCGGTCACAGGCTGCTCGGTTGGGCGGGGCTCGGTTCGATGCTCAGGACGTTGACGTGGATCAGGCCAGGCTGATGTCCGTTGAGTCGAAGGCAGTCGACGATCGACTGGCGGACGGTGCGGGCGATCTGTCGTGCCGGGGCCAGGGTTGAGGTGGCGATGTCGACGCTGAGCTGGGTTTCGGCCCGGCCAGTTGGTCCAGGACGGTAGGTGACCGTGATCTTGTCGGAGCCGGCGACCGTGGCGGAGGGTCGGCCGGGGCCGGGCAGTTGTTGTTTGGTGGCGGTCATCAACCGGCGCAGCGAGCCTTGCAGCGTGGGTTCGAGCCGGAGCACCCCGTGGGTGGCGAGCACGGCAGCGGCCAGGCTTTCCAGCAGGGCCGCGTCGATGGCCGGGTGCCGGTGGTCAGGTTGCCTCGACGTCGGCGAGGCGGGTGTGCGAACGTCGACGGTCGGGGGTTCGAGCTCAGACATCGTGGATGTCCTCGACGGTGATGTTGATCACGGTTGCCGTTATTCCAACCTCAAGATCGATGGCCGTACGCAGCCGATCCCGCAGCAGGCGGGTGAGGGCAGGGATGGCCGCGTTCGGGGCAACGCTGATTCTCAGATCGACGGTGATCTCAGCGGGCGCCGCAAGCGTCTCAGGCTGGCGCGTCTCCGGTCCTGCCGCACCCTCATTCAGCGGGTCGTGTTTGCTGAGCGCGACTGCGGAGCGGCGGGCTTCGAGGCCGTCGATCTCGTCGCTGGTGCGTCGGATGAGGTTGGCGAGGGTCTGCTCGCTGACCGTCAGCTCGTCACCGGCCGCGCCGGACCGGGGCTGTTCCATCGGGATTCGGCGGCCGCGGCGGACTTCGGCGCGGGCGATCTCGAGGATGCCGGTGATCGCCCCCGAGTCGAGCCTCAGTGCGGGATCGGTCTTGTCGGCGGCGACGACGCCGCGCGTGGCCGCGGCCAGATCACTCAGGTCGTGCCGGGCCGCCTGGCAGTCGGGGCAGGTCTGCTCGTGCGAGTCGGGTGGCAGATCGACGCAGGCCCATACGTCGTCGATGCTGCGTCCGCAGCCGAGCCGGTTCGGGTCGGTCTGGCTGGGAGGGGTCGGGGTGGTGCCGGTTAGCGCCATGCCGTCATTCCTTTCGCAAGCTGGAG
>DATDKX010000133.1:0-5708 GCA_036519615.1 Propionibacteriaceae bacterium | reverse complement strand
TCACATCGTGGTTGCCCAGGAACGTCAACGGCACGAAGTGTTCGACGAACTCGGCGTGGCGGCGCAGCGTCCACTGCAACTTGTGGAAGTTGACACCGTTGATCGAGTTCCAGATCGCCCACCACAGCTCGCCACGGGTGCAGGAGTATGTGCGTGACGTGATGTTGCACTGGCTGCGCCGCGGCATCGACGGCTGGCGACTGGACGCCGCGTACGCCGTACCGGCGGAATTCTGGGCCGCGGTGCTGCCGGCGGTCCGCGAGGAGTTCCCCGACGCCTGGTTTGTCGGAGAGATGATTCACGGCGACTACATCGACTACGTGAAGACGTCTGGCCTGGACTCGGTGACGCAGTACGAGCTGTGGTGGGCCGTCTGGTCCTCCATCGACACCGTCAACTTCCGCGAGCTGCAACGGACGCTGGGCCGCCACGCCAAGTTCGTGGAGCACTTCCTCCCCCTGACGTTTCTGGGCAACCACGACGTGACCCGGGTGGCCAGCCAGATCAGCGACCCGCGGCACTGGTCGCACGCGGTGGCGCTGCTCGGCTTCCTGCCAGGAATACCGTGCGTCTACTACGGCGACGAGTTCGGTCTGCAGGCAGTCAAAGAACAACGCCCCAGCGGCGACGACGCGGTACGGCCGGAGATGCCGATGGAGCGGTGGCTGTTCACGCACTCACACCCCGAAGTGGAGCACGCATATCGGCGGCTGATCGGGCTGCGCCGCCGCAATCCCTGGCTGGTCGACGCGATGATCGAGACCGAACAGGTGGACAACGCCCGCATCGTTATCCGAGCCCAGGCCCGACACGGCGAGCAGTCCTTGGCCCTGGCCCTCAACCTGACAGGTGAACCGTTCACGCTCACCGACAGTGCGACTGTGCTGGAAGCCGAGCCTGCGGTCGCACACCGCGCCGTAGCTCCACACGGCTGGGCGGTGGTCGCGGACTAAGCCAAAGCCGTCTCCAGTCCCGCAAGGAAACTCTCACCGGCCGTCCCACAAGCGGGAATCCCTGGCCAGAACGCCGAGGACTCAACCGCGCGATGTGAGGTGCTCAAGCAGGGCAAGATCATGCAAGTCGATAGCGCGAGGTTCGTAGTTGGTATGGAAGAGCAGCTGCTGATCGCGGGACAAGCACGGCACGCGCACACCACCGAGAGAGCCGTGGTCGAAGGCTTCTGGCGGATAGTCGAACTGCTTCCCGCCGAGGTCGGCCTGCCAGCCGTGACCGGTTGCGTCGAAGACGACCGGGTGAACGTCGACCCAACCACGCCCCTCAGCGATCAGTTCGACACGGACTGGTCGCCAGTCAGTCTCCATGCCGTAGCCCCGGCGCCCTAGAACGCGCAGCGCCACTGTCTCGTTGGAGGCGTCCACCGCCACGTCGAGGTCACGGTGCAATCGGGTCTGCCGACCAACCAAAGCATCGACACCCCAACCGCCGGCGACCCAGACGGCACAGCCGGCCTCGGCCAGGTCCCCCAGCACCCCAAGCACCTCACGAAGACCCGTGCTCTGGCTTGCTCTGTCGCTCTGCATCATCGTCTGAGATCCCACCCAGTCCCGCCGGAAACTCGATCGCCCAGCGCCAACGTCACGGCGTTCTCAGGGGTGGCCAGCGATCCTCAGCCCATTCCAGCCAGCTGGACCAGGACGACGGTGGCGTCGGTGGACTCAAACCTTCCAGTTCGGCGGCGCTCGGAACCTCGAACATCGCACGCCAACGGTCCACGTCGGCCGATGTTATCGGGAATGTCTCATGTGGGAGTTCCGTCCAGCGGCGCGTGATCCTCTCAAGTTGCGTGCTCCGGTCGACAGGAACATAAACCAACCGAAACGCTGCTTCTTCCCCTTCGGTCAACCACTGCAACGCGGCGCGTTCGTTCCTCGCCCAGCATCCGAAGTCGAGCACCACATTGATGTTCATTCGGAGAAGCTGAAGAGCGAGGCTGATCATCAGACCTTCGAGTACGTCCCGCTTGCCATCGGCCTCCGGCTCACCAAACAACGGGATCATCCACTCGTCCGGCGTCAGGCGCAGTGCGTTGTGTTCCCTTGCAAGGTTCATGGCCACCGTGGTCCTTACCAGATCCCGGAAGGCTCACCAGCAAGATCATCATCGCCACGTACTGATGTTGTCTGGGGATGCTGTGCGCTGCCAGGCATCCGAAGAAAGACTCTCCCAATCTACTGAAACCGATCCACAGTGTGGCCCCTTGACAACTGTGCGGTCCAAGGTGCATTCTCCTAATTGTGTTAGCTATGCCTAAGCGTAATAGGATAGCCGAACGCCGTGAGGCTATACGCGCGGAGATCCTCGAGGCCGCTTGGGTACTTGCGCAGGAGCAAGGCTTGGCCGACTTCACGCTGCGCGACCTTGCCGAGCGGGTGGGCATGCGCGCGCCGTCGCTCTACAGCCACTTTGCGTCCAAGCACGCGATCTACGACGCGATGTTCGGTCAAGCGTGGAGCGACTTCGAGAAGGTCGCCCTGGCTGAGCTTCCAGATCTCCCGCAGGCTCCCCGAGCGGTGATCCGCCGGGCCGCGCGGGTGTTCTTCGACTTCGCGGTTGCCAACCCGGCGCGCCACCAGCTCATGAATCAACGCACGATCCCCGGGTTCGAGCCCAGCCCGGAGTCCTACGCCCCGGCTGTCCGCGTGGCTGAGTTGGGAGATCAACTCTTCCGCGACCTTGGCCTGACCGACCCGGCCGACTCTGACATTTGGAGCGCGATGATCGACGGCATGGTCAATCAGCAGCTGGCCAACGACCCCGAGGGAACGCGGTGGTCGGCACTGCTGGATCGGGCGGTCGATCTTTGGGCTGACGGCGTCGGCCTTCCGCCCGACCCTCCGACGCGAAACCGGCGGGCAACTCAACCACAGGGCCCGCGTCGTCGGACCCCAGCGACGAGGAGCACCTCATGAACACCACCACTACGACCTGGCCAGGTCTCACCATCGTCCAGCCTGCCATCGAACGGCCTACCGCGATGCGGCTGGCCCAGACCGAGTACCAACGCGTCACCGATGCCGTCGACGCACTCCAACCCCACGACTGGAGCCGGCCCACTGACTGCCCCGAGTGGGACGTACGCCAACTGGTCGCACACATCGCCGGGCAGGCGAATCTCTTCTCCACCCCATTGGAGCTGGCCCGCCAAGGACGCGCGGCCAAGGCCCGGCAACAGTCCGGCCAGCCCGAGGTCGACGCCCTGACCGCTTTCCAAGTCGAGGAGCGGCAGCACGTCGGGCCCGACGAACTGCGCGCCGAGTTGCATCGGGTCGGCCCGCGCGGCGCCAAGGGACGCCGCCGAGTTCCCGGCTTCCTACGCCGCAGACGCCTACCAGGGGCGGAAGTTGTCAACGGACTACCGGAGAGATGGTCCCTCGGTTACGTCACCGATGTGATCCTCACCCGCGACCCCTGGATGCACCGCCTAGACCTGGCTTGGGCAACCGGTCAAGACTTGGTACTGACCGCGGACCACGACGGCGTCCTCGTCGCAGACGTCGTGGCCGAATGGGCCCGCCGCCACGGCCAGCCCTACCGGTTGGAGCTCACCGGCCCTGCCGGCGGAACCTGGAGCTTCGGCACCGGCGGTGAAGAGATCGTGATGGATGCCGCTGACTTCTGCCGCGTCGTCTCTGGCCGCCCCGGCCCCGACGGCGGCAAATCCTGGGGGCTGCTCACCACCCAAGTTCCCTTCTGAGCGCACCGAGCCTGACGCCACCCGTCCGGTGAGCCCGATCCGTAGCCTTCGCCGCGAGTCGAGCCCAAGACCATGGCGTACCGAACGTTTCGTTCGTCGATGGACTTGCCGGTGGGCTGCCGTTCGAGGACTCGAGCGTCGATCTCGTCTCGTGCGAGCGCGTACTACAACCCTAACGATCCGGATGCGGCCATCAATGACATCGCCCGGCCGCTGCCGAGCGCGGCGAGGCGTTCGCCGCTATCACCGTATTCGGCTTCGTAGCGCGCAAGCTGGACGGCCGCCGCGGCATGACAGCGAGCCCGAAATGAGGCACACCACGCTGATCCTGGCCGAGTGCCCAGCCCACTCCAATGGCCCGCGAGGTTAGGGCGGTCAGTCGAGAATCTCGCCACAGGTCAGGTTCGCAATGGTGGCCGTCATCGCGCTGGCCCTGTCCGATGCCAGGAGCGCGGCCGCGTCGGCGACCTCGGCCAGCGTCGGCAGCCGCCGCAGCAGAATGCGCTGCTCCCGGGCCGCCGCAAAGGTCTCCAGCGTCGTGCCGGCGTTCGCTGCGTGCAGGCCGAAGGCCTCTCGTACGCCGGCCGCATCTGGCGAGCCGGCGGACCGCAGGCAGACGACCCGGACACAGTGCGGGCCAAGCTCGGTGGCGAGCGCACGGGTGAGCGCCTCCAGAGCGGCATTCGCGACGCCGAAGTTGCCTACGTCGGGGATGGCGACGCGGTCGGGAGTGGCCGTAATCATGAGGATCGCGCCCGACCGCTGCCGCACCATGTGCCGTGCCGCCGCCCGGGCCGTCACGAAGTGCGTACGTATCCGGGCCTCGAGGCCAAGCGTGAAGTCGGATGGTGACAGATCGACCAATGGCCGGCCCTGGATGTGGTCGACCCCGATCAGGTTAATTGAGATGTCGAGGCTTCCAGCTCGGTCGACCACTGTCTGGGCATGCTCCTCGACTGCCTGTTGGGCATTGGCGTCCACCACGGCTGTCTCGGCAGTCCCGCCGGCGACCAGTATCTTCGTCGCTACTTCGTCGAGCGGCGCCAGCCGGCGGCCGGTCAGGAAGACCGCGGCACCCTCGCGGGCGAACGCCCGGGATACCGCGCCACCCAGCGCTCCTCCGGCTCCGTAGACCACCGCGTTTCGCCCCTTCAGCAACATTTCGGCCACTCTCCGCTCGGCTACAAAGATCCGCCTGGTCAGACTCGGACGGCTGGCAAAATTCATCGGCCGGGTGGCCGAGCTGGGTGGAGAGGAGTGGATTAGCCTCCTTCCCCTTGTCGTCCGCTGTGGTCGGGCAACCTCCTCGCGAAGCGGCGGAGCGCCGCGTACGGCGGAGGTCACCCCTAGGCTCAGACTTCGTGGACCCAGTGGCGGCGCTGAAGCGAATCGCGTTCCTGTTGGAGCGATCACAGGCGCCGACGTATCGCGTCGCTGCATTCCGACGCGCCGCCGAGACAATCTCGGCGCTCGAACCTAGCGAATTGGAACGCATGGCCAGCAACAAGCAGCTTCGATCGCTGCAGGGCATCGGTGAAGCGACAGAGGCCGTGATCCTGGAAGCACTGGCGGGCGAAGTCCCCCGATATCTCGCGAAGTTGGAAGCCGAGCCGCAGCCCTTTGCTGTTGCCGGCGATGCGCTCCGGAGAGCGCTGCGAGGTGACTGTCACACGCACTCGCTGTGGTCCGATGGCGGCAGTCTCATCATCGAGATGGCGCACGCGGCGCGTTCATTGGGTCACGAGTACATCGTCATGACCGATCACTCACCCAACCTCACCATTGCCAACGGACTCTCGACTGAGCGCCTCATGCGGCAACTCGAAGAGATCGATGGCGTCAACGGTCAACTTGCCGCTGAAGCAGAGGCCGGAGCGCCACTATTTCGGGTACTCAGCGGCATCGAGGTTGACATCAACGAGGATGGAACTCTCGATCAGACCCCCGACGTGCTCGCGGCACTCGACATCGTCGTCGCGAGCGTGCACTCCAA
>DATDKX010000132.1:0-2653 GCA_036519615.1 Propionibacteriaceae bacterium | reverse complement strand
CGCGGTGTGGAGGTCTGGGCCATCGGCAACGAGGGCGGCTTCCTCTCCGAACCGGTCAACCTGACCGCCGACAACAACAACCGGCTCCTAATGGGGCTCGCGGAGCGCGCCGACCTGATCGTGGACTTCACTAACGTGCCGATGGGCAGCTACGTGCTGCGCAACGTCGGACCAGATGAGCCCTACGGTGGCGGCGAACCGACCGAGCCCGGAGAAGAGGGCGATTTTGATGCGGCCGACCCGGACACTACCGGACAGGTGCTGCAGTTCCGGGTCGTGCCCGCTCGGGGCCCAGATCCGACCACGCCTCCACGGTGGTTGCGCCTGCCCGCGGCCACGCCGCTGCCGCCCGAGGTTCGAACCCGACCGCTGGCGCTCATTGAGAAGGCAGGCATTGGCTTTGACGCCGACAGCAACCAGGTCGAGGGCCCCATCGAGGCAGTCCTGGGGATTGTCACCGACGACGGCCACACCGATGAGCGCCTCTGGGCGGACACGGTGACCGAGAACCCTGGCGTCGGCGACACCGAGGTCTGGGAGATTTACAACACCACAGCAGACGCCCACCCCATTCACATCCATGAGCTGGTCTTCGAGGTGGTGAACCGCGAGGGTCTGGCTCTCCACGAGGACGAGGTCGTCCAGCCGATCCAGCTCGACGGCAACACAATGCGGCCGGAGTCTTGGGAGACCGGGTTCAAAGACACCGTGGTGGCACTTCCCGGCCAAGTAACGCGCGTCCGCGCGCAGTTCCTGACGCCCGGCCAGTTCGTGTGGCACTGCCACATCGTCGAGCACGAGGACAACGAGATGATGCGGCCATACCGCATCGGTCCACTACAGGTCGGACAGCCGCCCGACCCTGAGCACAGCTGAACAAGCGCACTCTTCTGGACGGGCGGCCCACCCCACCCGCCGCGCGAATTAAGACCAGAACCGCGAAGAAGGCGGGAATAGCCGATGCGAGAACAGTTTCGCCCCTGACTAACCCAACCCCCATTGGTAAGGAAACTCAACATGAGCCATACCACAGCGGTTAGAAAGTCCAGCATGCCCGCGCGGATGATCATCGCAGGGGTCCTCACCGCAGCCGCGGGTTGGATGACTCGCAACTATGCAGCCTCGCGGATGCAGGAGGCCCTACGCATTGCCGCTATCCGTGACCCTAAGGGCGGCCCAAGCGTCGAGTCCGCTATTTCGTTGGGCTACGCCGGTCTGGGCATGATCATCTTCGCCGCCGCGCTGTTTTTGGCTGGCCTGGTGGTGATGGCCCGTCGTATGTAAACCAGTGGGATGCGTGCCCTCCGGTCGTCGTGGCCGAGGGACATTGCGATGTCACCGTTCCCCGCGCCGCATTGCGCTGCCCGCTCAAATACGATCCGCGTCCAGCGCTCCAGCTCGTCGCAGTCATCCGGTTCAACGCGGTAGCAAAGTTATCAACCGAAGACCGGTCGGACCGGCCTTCGTCGGCGTGATCCGGATCAAGCAGCGGCGCTGTTTGATCATGGCGGTCCGGTAGTCGTTCCAGTCCGGATGCTCTCCGGAGATGAAGCGGTAGTACTGAACCAGTGGTTCCATCGCCGCAGGCTGACGACCTCGACATCGCCACTGAGCTGTGCCCAGTCGCCGAAGAACCTGTCGTTGAGCACACACAGCCAGGCTCGGGGGTCGCGCCGGACGTTCAAGGTCTTCATTGCGGTTTCGCGGGTACTGACGACCAGACGATCCTGCGAGTCGAGGCCGACGAGTACCGGTGACAGTTGGGGAGTGCCGTCGCGTTTCATGGTGGCAAGAACGGCATGTGGGTTCTTACGGGCGAACGCGAGCGCTTTTGCTGCATCCATATCATCGGCAAGTCAATCAGAGCTCTACGACTACGGGAAAAAGTATGCCGGGGTCGTGTGAAGGCCGTGATCGCAAAGGGCAGCGACTCTGCCCGCTGATGGAAGGGACGCGGGTCGGCTATGGGCGTCAAAGTCAGGTGCCGGACAGGACAAACAATCTGATTCTCAATCAGATACCAAGTCTTAAATTGGGCTTTGGCTAGGTGCGATGAAGACGCTTTTACAGCGATTTCACCGGCCAAAGGTCTGTTATGGGCACTATTGCGGAAGAATGAGCTCTATCCCTAGCGTGGTGCGGCTCTCGATATAGCGAGCCCAGTTGAGGTCGGTCAGAATCTGTTCGTGGCGTTGTACGGCGTCCAGGTCAGGGAATTCCTCGACACCGAAGAAGGGCCATCGCTCGTTGGACCAAGCGGCAGAGCACATGACTAGCTCCTTGCCCCCGGCTGTGTTCAAGGCGTCCATAACCCGGCTGAGCAAGCGCTGTTGTTCCTGTTGCGGAAGCTGGTGCCACGCTTCGGTGAATCGTCCTTGCCACAGTTTGTAGACGGGCTGTGCCATACGACCCTCCAGGAAATCGACGGATATTTCACTTCTTGTATAACTACCGCTTCCGGCACGCCCGCGCCAGGGCGCACGTCGCTTATGGTGTGGCCTCTTCACTGGAATCGCGGCCATGTCTAATCAGATATGGATCTCAGCGACGAGGTGCAGCAGCATGGTCGGGTACGCGGGGCAGGCGGGCGCCGGCGGCCAAGATGGACGGTGATCGCGACGACCCGAACAACCTGGTGGCCTGCTGTCGCGGC
>DATDKX010000131.1:0-4607 GCA_036519615.1 Propionibacteriaceae bacterium | reverse complement strand
AGAAGATACGGCCGCCGTCCGGGGAGGCGACGACGGCCGCGGCTTCGGACGATGCCGGTGCTTGGCCTCCACGAGGTCCACCGATGATCTGTCCGGTCGTGGCATCACAGCGTTCATAACTCGCGGAGCTCTTCCACGGCGAATCTGGCGAACGTATAGGCGCTGGCGAGCGCGGCAGCCATCAGTGCGGCCGCGACGGCGAGCACCGCGACGCCCACGTATCCGACAGATACGGCGATCACCGACGGTGCCGGGTCGAACACTCCGGTGAGCAACTTGACGCGCATTACCGACAATCGCCAAGCCACCAGCGATCCGCCGAGCTCGCCGATCGTCCCGACTGCAGCCTCAGAGCCAGATTGAACGAGGTCAGGCCGGAGCGGACTTGGGTGCGCACCTGGGTGAGATCGGTGACCGTCACCATCGCACCGACCTTGTCGTGGAGGACGGCGGCGACCGTGGGCTGGTTGTGGCTGCTTGTATTAATGAGGAACGCGCCCACCGCATCCGATCCGGTCTGCCGAGCGACATAGTTGGCATTGGCGATGTGAAGCTGTCCCAGAGAGCGGTTGGTGACTCCTTGACGATGCCTTCGCAGTGGAATGGGATCGTGCGGAGCTTCTTGGTCGTGACGTAGGCCCCAGCGCATGTATGTCCTCGAGGCTATGAGTGACAGGGTTAGCGGCTGGTCAGCCGGAGGTTAAGGCACGGCAAAACTTCTCTCGAAAGATCTCTGCGGCGTGTGGGTATCAAGCGAAGCGGTCGGACCGCGACGGCAGCGGTCATGATTGAAGACGTGCGCCAACGCATCGTGCGCGTGGCGGTTGCCGCCGTGGTGATCGCGCTTCTGTTGTTCGCCGTACCGTTGGCGGTCGTTATACGCACCGCACTGTTCGACGATGAGAGGCGCGAGCTGGAAGGCACGGCCTTGCAAGCGGCGGTCCGGATCGACCCGGACTTTGCACATGACGATCCCATTGAGCTACCGCCTAACGAACAACAGGTTGGCGTCTACGACGTTGCTTTGCGGCTGCGCTTTGGTCACGGGCCCCAAACCGGAGACGCCGTCGTGCAGCGCGCCGCCACCGGCTCGGTCGCCGATGGTCAGAGCGGCGGTGAGTTGATCGTGGCAGTCCCGGTCACGTCCCAAGAAAAGGTGGTGGGAGTCGTTCGAGCCGCCCAGCCGGTACAAGTCATATGGAATCGTGTGCTGCTCGCTTGGCTCGCACTTGCGGCTCTCGCCGCCGCGGCCTTCGGTGTAGCCGTAGTCGTTGCGCGGCGGCAAGCTCGGCATCTCAGCGCACCTTTGGAAGCACTCGCAGAAACCTCTGAGCGAATCGCCGCCGGGGATCTCACCGTACGCGCCGAGCTCAGCACCATCCCCGAAATCGGCCGAGTGGCTGAAACCCACAACGCGATGGTCGACAAACTCGGCGACATGCTGCAACGCGAGCGCCACTTCACAGCAAATGCCTCCCATCAGCTGCGTACTCCGCTCACCGGTCTCCAGCTAGGGCTGGAAGCAGCACAAGAGCAAGCCGCGCAGAATCCCGAATTCGACCTGCGGCCTGCATTACAGGAGGCCAATGATCGGGCCGAGGAGCTTCATCGCACCATCGACGACTTACTCCAGGTAGCCCGCCTTCCCTCCGATCAGTGGGCAGCTGCAGAGCCAGTCCCGCTCGACGACGTTCTAACCGAAGCGGAACGACGCTGGCACGGTCCGCTCGCCAAGCAGGGACGGCGGCTAACCTTGCGCCGCCGCCCCGGAATGGCCGCAGCCGAAGTTCCCGGCCGAGTGGTCGGTCAGATCCTCGACATATTAATCGACAACGCCTCTCGGCACGGAGCTGGCGCGGTGACCCTCACCGCCCGAGACATCGGTGATGCCGCAGCCATCGACGTCGCAGACGAAGGATCCCTATCGGCCCCAACGGCCGAACTGTTCACCCGCGGCGCCTCTAGCGACTCAGGGCACGGCATCGGGCTGGGCCTCGCCCAATCATTGGCTGAGGCATGCGGCGGCCGCCTCAACCTCACGAGCCCAGCGCCCACCACCTTTAGCCTCGTCCTCCCCAACAATGCCGCCGATGAGACTCGCGAGCTCTAGGCGCGCTCACCCGCGCGAGCCGTTAAGCCGGTGTTGAGCCATGGAGCGACGGCCGTGGACGCGTTGCACGGTGGCCGCTGAGCTGACTTATGAGATCAGCAGCGAGGCACGGGCGACATGCTTGAACGCAGATCTGCGTCACGGCCTGGCCGACGCCCCGACGAAGCCGTCCGAAGGCAGGATGGTGTGACGCTCCGAATTCACCCTCTCGGTACCTCGGGAGCTGGAGAAACCACCGGGCGTTCGGCTGGCCTAGTCTCTCGCGCTCTGGATGCGAGGGCGGTGGTCACGATTCGCCAAAACGCTGGCATGGCGCGCGTGTAGCCGATGGCGTTGTAGACCGCCATCGCTGTCTCGTCATGCAGGAATACGGCGGGGGTGCCAGTAGTGCCCGACGTGGTCGCGACAAGGTAACGGCCCAGATAGGGCGTTCCCACCAATGACGCATCCGACACGAAGGACTCCACATGTTGCTGCGTTACTTTCGGGTCCTAACCCACTCGTCGAAGTTCTCCATGAGCTCAGGCTTGGCTGTCGGCCGCAAGAAGCGAGGATCACTTACCTTTGCCGGCAGGTCCTTGTGGAGCCGGCGGTAGTACGGCGAGCAGGTTCGCGCATCCTGTCCGCTCGAGGCGCCGCGGCAATGCACCGTCCACAGATCTCCGCGACGCTGATGGCCGCCACCACTGGATACGGAATGGCCTGGGACAGCCGCGACATGAGCGGGGTCAGGGTGCTGATCGACGCCGGACAACCTGGCATTCCGGGCCGATACCATCCTCATCCCCGGCGGCAGCTGGGGCGTCGTCGTACTGCAGAACGCAAACGACTTCACCAACCGGGCTCGAATCGCCGCTATCAGCTCCGGCGTGGTGAGCCTGCTCGCTGGACAGCAGCCGCCGGCCACAGGCGGGCCAAGCCCAACATGGCCGGCACTGTGGGCACTCGTCGGTCTGATTGTGCTGCAGACAGTCGGCATCGCCAGGTCTGTGGTACTGCTCCGACGCTGGAAAACCAACCCCGCGACCCGCCCGCACGCCAAGATGACGGTCATTCTTCATGTGATCCTGCCGATCAGCGTCAGCTTCGTCTGGGCCCTCGTGTGCCTGGTAGCGGTGCCTGCACTGGTCGGCTACCCACTCAGGCTGCTGTGGCTCATCGACTTCGGCCAAGTAATTATCATCACCGGCCCACTCGCGTTGACCTGGGGCATCGTCAAGGCCATCCTGGCCTACCTCCCGCTTCACCGCGGACCCAGGCGGCTCGCCGCAGAACCTGCCAGTGATGCGGGCGTGATTGCCGACGGCGTTGCTTCCACAGGCGCGAGGCCCGGCCGACCTCCCAAAGTCGTTTAAGCACAGGAAGACAGCACCTTTCCGGGGTACCGCGTTCCGGTGATGGCAAACCAAGGAACCAAGGGGCAGCACGAGAAATCGCGCCGCTGCCGCCCGATAGGCGGCTTAAAGATCCAACACCGCGGCAGGCGGCGGTGGGTGCTCGGCCAAGACGAAGGATCTCATGTCCCGGCGCGAACAGACGCGCTCG
This sequence comes from Propionibacteriaceae bacterium, assembly GCA_036519615.1. GTDB lineage: Bacteria > Actinomycetota > Actinomycetes > Propionibacteriales > Propionibacteriaceae > Microlunatus. Next base: position 952 of record DATDKX010000131.1, on the reverse strand, counting down.
ACGTTCTTGTTGGGGCCAGGCTTGCGCACCTGCCCGGGCGCGGCCGGAGCCGTGAATGGCTTGCAACTCATCCCGGCCGACGGGCTCCGGCATAGGGCATGTATGACATCTTGATGTACTCCACCGACTTGCCGGGCCGTGGCGCGTGGATGACTTGCCCATTGCCGGCGTAGAGGCCCACATGGCTTATGTCGCTGTAGAAGAACACCAGATCACCCAACTGCAGATCTGACCTTGCCACCGACCGGCCGCGGCTGAACTGCTGTCGGGACGAATGCGGCAGGCTAACGCCGACCGATCCCCAGGCCATCATCGTCAACCCCGAGCAGTCCCAGGAGCTCGGCCCCGCGCCACTGCGCGCATAGGGCTCACCGAGCTGAGCCTTTGCATAGGCCAAAGCCTTGGCTCCCTTGCTGCTATCGGTGACTGAGCCGCGTCTTGGGTCCGGCGAGGCCCTCGTCGCAGCCCGGGCCTCCGCATTGGCCTTCGCTGTCGCCTTCGTCGCAGCCCGGGCCTCCGCATAGGCCTTCGCTGTCGCCTTCGTCGCAGCCCGGGCCTCCGCATTGGCCTTTGCTCTCGCCTTCGTCGCAGCCCGGGCCTCCGCATCGGCCTTTGCTGTCGCCTTCTTCTCGGCCTCGGCGAGCTGCTTTTGCTGATCCGCGGTGAGCTTGGCCAGCACCTGCTTGGCCTGGTCGAGCTTCTTGTCCGAGGCTGCGGTGAGGGACTTGAGCTGCTTCTCCTTTTCGCCAAGGGCTGCCAGATCGGTCCCGGCGGAATGCTGCAGTGCCGTAAGGTTCGCCTGTGCCTGCTGGTAGTCCTGCAGCGCCAAGTTCTGATTCTCGCTGACCTTCTGCACCGTGGAGATCTGGCTCAGAAATCCCTCGGTATCGGTGGTCACGAAGAGCCGGGCAGCAGTATCGAGGTTCCGGTTCTGGAACTGGGCAAGAGCGAT
>DATDKX010000130.1:0-7682 GCA_036519615.1 Propionibacteriaceae bacterium | reverse complement strand
GCCACCATCACGCTGGAGCAGGATGACAGCCTGATCGCAGAATTCAGCGATCCGATATTCGCACTTGCTTTTGCGCGCATTGAGAACCATTACTTCTTCCATCGCGGCTGGTTCTCCGAAGGTCAGCTGATCGCGAACGCGGGCCGACTCGCTGGCATTCCGGGAGTCATTGTGCAAGGCCGATACGACGTCGCGACACCGGCTGTTACCGCGTACGAGCTGCATCAGGCCTGGCCACAGGCCGATTTCAGGATCGCGCCCGTCGCCGGTCACGCATTCTCCGAGCCTGGCATCCTTGATGCCCTGGTCGCGGCTACCGACCGGTTTGCCCTGGAATCAGATATGACTGCGCGCTGAGCTTTGTCAAAGCGCGTGCCTTTCGACGACCTCAGAGAGCACATGAGTTGCCTGCCACAAACTCTTGAGGCGCGGTTGGGCATTTGACCTAGGATGGGGTGTTGACATTTCCTGCCGACTGCGAGGAACCAACTGAGTAGGTCAGAGTTCACGGCCAGCGCTCCGGATGCATCTAGCGCGCGCCATCGAGAATCGCCTGCCTCCAATTCACTTCGAAAGGCATCGGGCCAGCGAGGCGGCGAGAGCGGCCTAGAAGAGCTACGCCGCGTCACCGTTCCAGCCTCGGTCGAGATGGTGAACATTCTTGGCCCACGCGACGAGTTCTTACACATCCTGGAACGGGAGCTCGAGGCCGGGATTCATGTTCGTGGCAATGAGATCACGCTGACGGGAGCACCGGCAGCAGTCGATCTTGCCATTGATGTGATCACTGAGCTGGTCACGGTGCTGAGAACCGGGCAGGGCCTGACGGCGGACGCTGTGGAGCGGATCTGCTCGATGCTCGCCGGGCGAGAGGAAACCCGTCCGGCTGACGTGTTGACGCACAACATCTTGTCCGCGCGAGGCAAGACGATCAGGCCGAAGACGCTCAATCAGAAGCGGTACGTCGATGCCATCGACAAGCACACAGTGGTCTTCGGCATCGGACCCGCAGGTACCGGGAAGACGTATCTGGCAGTCGCCAAAGCTGTCCAGGCTCTGCAGAACAAGCAGGTCAACCGGATCATCCTGACTCGTCCCGCGGTGGAGGCGGGGGAGCACCTCGGCTTTCTGCCCGGCACGCTAAGCGACAAGATCGACCCTTACCTTCGTCCGCTCTATGACGCACTGCACGACATGCTTGATCCAGATTCCATTCCGCGGCTGCTGACGGCGGGAACGATCGAGGTTGCGCCGTTGGCGTACATGCGCGGTCGGACACTCAACGACGCCTTCATCATTTTGGACGAGGCGCAGAACACCTCGATGGAGCAGATGAAGATGTTCCTGACCCGGCTGGGATTCGGCTCGAAGATGGTGGTCACGGGCGACATCACCCAGGTCGATTTGCCAGGTGGGACGCGCAGCGGCCTTCGGGTGGTACGCGGCATTCTCGACAAGGTCGATGACATCGCATTCTGCAACCTCACGAATCACGATGTGGTGCGGCACAAGCTGGTCGGCCGGATCGTCGCTGCGTACGACAAGTTCGAGGCAGATACTGACGATACGTTGCGGCCGGATCATGGCGTGGTCACACCGCAACATCGTTCAGGTCGCTAGGCGATGGCCGGAATCATCCGAGCGCTGCTGGGAGCTCGGATATGAGTATCGACATCAGCAATGAGTCGGGTATCGACGCTGACAACGTGGCGCTGGTTCGCCTCGCCACTTTTGCCCTCGATCAGCTCAGAATCCATCCGCTGGCCGAACTGTCAATCCTTCTCGTGGACGAGGACACTATGAGTGCTTACCACGAGAAGTACCTCGGCGAGCCAGGTCCGACCGACGTGCTGAGTTTTCCGATGGATGAGCTGCGTCCTCCGACTGACGGCGAGGAGCCTCCCGTCGGTTTGCTGGGGGATGTCGTGCTATGTCCGGCAGTAACCGAGCGGCAGGCGCGGGAAAACCAACGTTCTCCGAGCGAGGAGGCGGAGTACTTGCTGGTGCACGGACTGTTGCATCTGCTTGGATACGACCACTCCAACCCCGAAGAGCAGGCCGAGATGTTCGGCCTTACCGACAAGATCATCTCGGCATGGGCGGTGCAGCGCCCTGACCGGGTGCGAGGTTCACGATGACGCAGGCGCATTGGCTCCAACTTGGCATCGCCTTCGTGCTCACGATTCTCGCTGGATTGACCGCGGCAGCAGAGGCGGCTTTGTCGTCGTTCTCCAAAGTCCGCGCTGACCGGCTGGTCGAGGAGGCTCGACCAGGTGCCCGGCGACTCCGCAAGATCGTCGAGGATCCGCCGCGATATCTGAACACCACACTGTTCGTCCGAAGCATGATCGAGATTTCGGCGATCATCCTCGTTGCCAATGTGATCTTTTCCCTAATTCCTAAGACCTGGCAGGCCGGCGCGGTCACGGCCGGCATCATGATCATCGTCTCCTACATCGCATGGGGGGTGGCGCCTCGAACGCTAGGCCGTCAGCATGCCGACCGGGTAGCTTGCCAGGCCGCCGGACCGATCGTTGCGATTACCACGGTGCTTGGGCCTTTTCCCCGATTACTGATCATGATCGGAAATGCGCTGACGCCGGGCAAGGGTTTCACCGATGGACCATTCGCGACTGAGGCGGAACTGCGCGAGCTGGTCGACCTAGCTGAGGCCAGCGATGTAATCGAATCCGGCGAGCGCAGGATGATTCACTCGGTCTTCGATCTGGGCGACACGATCGTCCGCGAAGTCATGGTGCCGCGTACCGACATGGTCTTCATCGAGGAGTACAAGACCCTGCGGCAGGCAATCTCGTTGGCCCTCCGATCCGGCTTCAGTCGGATCCCCGTCATCCGCGACGGGATCGACGATGTAGTTGGGGTGCTGTACCTCAAGGACGTCATCAGACGGATTTATGACAAGCCCGATGCGCAGTCCACAGAGCGAGTCGGCTCGATGATGCGCAAACCGGTCTTCTGCCCTGACTCCAAGCCGGTAGACGAACTGCTGCAGGAGATGCAGGCCAAGCGGGTGCACCTGGTGATCGTGGTCGATGAGTTCGGCGGCACGGCCGGAATGGTCACCATCGAGGACATTCTTGAAGAAATCGTCGGTGAGATCACCGACGAGTACGACGAGGAGAACAACGACATCACTCAGTTGGCTGAGGGTCGATACCGGGTTTCATCACGGCTGCCGGTCGACGAACTGGGTGATTTGTTCGGTCTAAAGCTTGACGACGAAGACGTGGAAACCGTCGGCGGCCTGATGGCCAAGCAGCTCAACAAGGTGCCCATCGCGGGCTCGGTGGTCAAGTACGACGGTCTGGAGCTGGTCGCCGAACGGTCCGCCGGCCGCCGGAACAAGATCGGCACCGTGATCGTCACCAAGATCTCGTCGGCCGACTCTGAGGCGGACGCGAGAGCCGATGCGGCCACCCGGATCGTCTCCGAGCAGGCACGCGCCTCGTGAGCGGTGGGGCTGCCGAGCAGCGACCGACTCCCGACGATCCGGAGGACCTGAAACTCATCACGTTGGCTCGTGCGACGTTGGGTCGAACCGGGGCGGCCCAGGGCGCAGCCATTCGCGACACCGAGGGCCGCGCATACGCCGCTGCCAGCGTGCACCTGGAGCACCTCAAGTTGTCGGCCGTCGCCGTTGCCGTGGCGATGGCGGTTTCCTCGGGTGCCGGCGGCCTGGAAGCCGTGGCGTTTGTCGCAGCGCAAGAGCCAACTGATACCGATCTTGAAGTGGTACGCGATCTGGCCGTCGACGGTGCCGTGGTCTGGTGGACCGATGCGCGGGGCACCGTTCAATCGATGATCGAGCTCTGATGATCACGACGGCGACTCCGGAAGCGTACGTTTCCCACCAGTTGGCGCCAAACGTTCGGTTTTCGGGTGCTGGAGCGTACGGCTCCCACCAAACTGGCGGAAACGTCCGATGAACGGCGCTGCATCCGGCGCCACGTTTCGGTCTGGTTTCGCCTGTCTTGTCGGCCGGCCGAATGCCGGCAAGTCCACTCTGACCAATGCGCTGGTCGGCCAGAAGATCGTGATTGCCTCTTCGAAGCCACAGACCACCCGACACGCCGTACGTGGCATCATGCACCGTCCAGATGCCCAATTGGTGATCATCGACACTCCCGGTCTACATAAGCCGCGGACGCTGCTTGGGGAGCGGCTCAATGATGTCGTGCGAACAACATGGTCAGAGGTCGACATCGTTGGTGTCTGCCTGCCGACCAATGAGCGGATCGGTCCCGGCGATCGATACCTGGTCGGTGAACTTGCAGCGCTGCCAAGAAAGCCAAGCCTGGTAGCCGTTGCGACCAAGTCCGACCTTGCCTCACCGGATCGCATAGCCGAGCATTTGGCCAGCATGGCTGCCCTCGAGGCCAGCCACAAGATCACGTGGGCGGACATCATCCCGGTGTCGGTGCCGCAGCGCTTCCAGCTGGACGTGCTGAGCGACGCTCTCATTGGCCTATTGCCCGAAGGGCCGTCGCTGTATCCCGACGGTGAAATCACCGACGAGCCCGAGGAAACGCTCGTCGCTGAGCTGATCCGCGAAGCCGCTTTGGAGGGCGTTCGTGACGAACTGCCGCACTCCATCACCGTCACTGTGGAAGAAATGGGACTCCGTGATGACCGAGCCGCGGACAGGCCGCTGCTCGACATATATGCCTCCTTGGTCGTGGAGCGCGATTCGCAGAAGGGCATTGTGATCGGTCACCGAGGCAGTCGACTGCGCGAGATCGGCGCCGCCGCTCGTCAGCAGATTGAGGCCCTGCTCGGCACACCGGTATTTCTCGACCTGCGTGTCAAGGTGCTCAAGGAGTGGCAACGCAATGCCAAGCATTTGAACCGACTCGGCTTTTAGCAGTTACTGCTGATGACGCCGGCATGCCAGGATGCCGCGCCGCTCATCCCCTTGACCCGCTATCACCGACCGAATAGCAGAAGACGGCGGCCGTGCTACGGAGAGACCAGGATGTCAGCAACGCCTGGCGCTTCGCGTCCATCGATCGAGGGCAATCCGTACGGGCACCCGATCTCCGGTCTCAAGATCATCGTCGACCTGAACAGCCTCGAGGTGCTCGAGATCGAAGACACCACGACTACAGCTTGCCTGAGGTGGCTGGTGAATACGATCCGCGACTTCGCGGCACTCAGCAGCGACCGATCTCAATCCGTTGGAAATCAGCCAGCCCGAGGGCGTCTCGTTCAGCATCGACGGCAACGAGCTGCGCTGGCAGAACTGGTCGATGCGGCTCGGCTTCAATTTCCGCGAGGGCCCGGTGATTTGTCAAGTCGCCTTTGATGATCACGGCACCCGACGTGAGATCGCTTACCGGATGTCATTCGCCATCCTCGGCTGCTCCCCTGCGCCAGTCAAAATCTAAACACGCAGCTCGTACATGTTGAAGATTCGCGACAGTCGATAGCCCAGGGCCTCGTTCACATTGATCATGAACTTGTTGTCGATGTTATTCCAGGTTTCGATGATCTTCAGCTGCGGTTCGACTTCGGCCAGCCAGCGCATCATGTCGATCTTGAGCAGTAGGCCCAGTCGGTGGCCGCGGTGGTGGCGCGCGACAGCAGTGTCTGCCTGCAGGCCGACGTAAGGCCGCAACGGGTGGGTGATCACGATGGTGTGACCGCCCATCTCACCGGTTTGGCGATGTCGTGCGATGGTGCGATAGCCGCGATCGCCACGGCCGATCAACGCAGTCTCCAGATCTTGAACGCGCTGCAGATCGAACTTCTCGTCCTCGTAGGTCAGATCGCCCATGGGCGCATCGTTGATGGCCGCCGTAACCTCCACGAGCTCACTGAGGATCTCCTCCGAAGTCGGCGGCTGCAGCCGCTGAAGGCAGTAGTCAGACGCAGCCGTCTCAGCTGAGGCCCACAGTCGCTGAATTTCGGTCCGATTGATGTCAGCTAAGACCTGGCGCCTGCGAGCATCGTGGCTGGCGTACCTAAAGCCGAACTTCTCGACAAAGCACCTGGCACCTTGATCATCTTCGGCCGTCCCGACCCAGATCGTGTTGCGCTTTGTTTGCCGCGCGATCCGCAGTACCTCATTCATGATCACTGAACCATGCCCGCGCCGTCGATCATCGGGATGCACCCAGATCTGAGCCCAGATCAGATGCAGGTTGTCTCGGGTCGGCAGGTCCACTGCAAGCACTCCGACCGGATCGCCGGCGGCATCAGGTGCGTAGAGATAGTGCTCTGCCGGCTCCAGATCCCAGCCGTAACGCATCTCGGCGGCGAGCATCTCGGGAATCACCGGGAAGGCATCAGGGTCGTCGACTTGCCGCGCCGCCTCCTCAATGCGGGCGACTGCGGTGACCTGAGCCAGGTCGTCAGGATCGACGCGAACGAACGGCATCAGACCAGGGTGCCGCAATCAGGCGCCTTGCCGCCACGCAATTTCGAGACGGTGCTGTTTCAGGGGCTGCTCGCGCAATGCCGACGCTCACAGCTCGGGAAGATTTGGCTGTCGCAGGATCGGTGGTGTTACAGTGACGACGTGGCAAGCGCCCAGCGCCGTTTTGCGCTGCTTCTCCTCCGCTGCCGCAGCGAGGCCCAGTAGGGGGCCGGCATCCTCGCTGCGGAGACCTGACGTGCTTCCGGTCCGCTCCACATCTACCAGCGAGGAATCAATGTCAGACATCGCCACGTCCACGGCGTCCAGCGGCTCGAGTTCGTACGGCACGAAGGCGCAAACGTTACCTGTACAGCAGCCAAGCCCAATGCCCTTCCACCGCTATCGGCCGTTTACTCCAATTGATCTTCCGGATCGCACCTGGCCTTCGAATGTGATCACCAAGGCGCCACGTTGGTTGTCGACCGATCTTCGTGACGGCAACCAGGCGCTGATCGATCCGATGACCCCTGCCCGCAAGCACAAAATGTTCGATCTGCTGGTGCAGATGGGTTACAAGGAAATCGAGATCGGATTCCCCTCTGCTAGCCAGACCGACTTCGACTTCGTCCGACAGCTGATCGAGCAGGACAAAATCCCCGACGATGTCGTCGTCTCGGTGCTGACCCAGGCACGTGAGGACCTCATCGAGCGCACCGCGGAGTCAATTGTCGGGGCCAAGACAGCAACCATCCACATGTACAACGCCACAGCGCCGTTGTTCCGCCGCGTGGTCTTCCATGTCGACAAGGCCGAATGCATCGCCTTGGCGACGCGGGGCACTGAGCTGGTGATGAAGTACGCCGAGCAATATCTGGGCGACGTCGAGTTCGGTTATGAGTATTCGCCGGAGATCTTCACCGGGACCGAGATGGAGTTTGCGGTCGAGGTCTGTAATGCGGTGATGGATGTCTGGCAACCATCGGCCCGCCGGGAGATCATCTTGAACTTGCCGGCCACCGTGGAAATGGCGACACCGAACGTCTACGCCGATCAGATCGAGTGGTTCAGCCGGCATGTGCACAACCGCGAGCATGTCGCCATCTCGCTGCATCCGCACAACGATCGTGGCACAGCGACTGCGGCAACTGAGCTGGCCATGATGGCCGGTGCCGACCGAGTCGAGGGCTGCCTGTTCGGCCACGGCGAGCGGACCGGCAACGTTGACTTGGTCACCTTGGGCATGAACTTGTTCTCACAAGGAATAGATCCCAAGATCGACTTCTCCCACATCGACGAGATCCGTCGC
>DATDKX010000129.1:0-3189 GCA_036519615.1 Propionibacteriaceae bacterium | reverse complement strand
GCGCCTCAGCCACGGCTCTGGCCTGACGCGCCAGGCGATTACCAAGCATCTGCGGGTGCTGGCGAGGGTAGGGCTGGTACAGAGCGCGCGTCGCGGGCGGGAGAGCTTGTGGACGCTCGACCCGCGGCCGCTGGATACCGCGCGCACATCCCTCGACGAAATCTCTCACCAGTGGGACGCCGCCCTGAGACGACTAAAAGCCTTCGTCGTTCGTCGAAGACCGCTGATATGACCTGAGTCAGTCTTCTTCCCAGGCAGTCAGAAGTTATTGAGCCGCGGAAGAACCTTCCTAGTTCGCCTTCGTGCGGGTGATTGGTCGCCAGTTGGCCGCCTGGCCGACCGCCTCGAGATCTAGCCGCCGAGCCAAGGACTCTCGGTGACTAGCATCGCGGCATGCCTTCCCATGCGCTCAGGATTCCTGCCGGTCTTCGACGCGCTAACCGGCCCCAACGCGGGTTAGTGGCGGGATGCCATCATGATTGACGCCGGTGACCAACAGCGCCCAGGCGGCCCCGACCGTCGGCAAGGGACCGCTGTGCCACCCGCTGCCAACGAACATACGCCCGGCTTCACCGGCTACGACGCCGAACTGCAGCGGCATAACCACGTACTGCGCCGGGCCTGTGGCGTCCAGCCCCACGACCACGTCCTCGACATCGGATGCGGGACCGGGCAGACAACCCGACAGGCCGCGCGGACGGCCCACGCAGGCAGTGCCCTCGGTGTCGACATCTCCGCACCCGCCATCGAGCGCGCCCGCGAGCTCGCCAAGGCTGAAGGGGTCGACAACCTCAGGTTCGAGCACGCAAACGCACAAGACCACCGCTTTCCGCAGGAGCGCTTCGACCTGGCAATCAGCAGATTCGGCACGATGTTCTTGGACGACCCCGTCGCCGCGTTCGCCAACATCAGGGTGGCCCTGCGCCCGGCCGGGCGCCTGGTGATGATGGTCTGGCAGGCCCACGAACGCAATGAGTGGGACGTCGCCATCCACCAATCCCTCGCAAGACCCGCGGGCCCAGTAGCCGCCGCTTCCACCGGACCGGATCCGTTCTCACTTGCCGACCCGCCGACCGTGAAGCAGATCCTGGGCGCTGCAGGGTTCATCGGCATCAACTTCACCGACGTCCACGAGCCGGTCTACTACGGTCCGGACGTGACCGCCGCCCTCGACTGGGTCCGCGGCTTCACCTGCACCAACGAGGTTCTGAAGCGGCTGGACCCCGCCGCCGCGCGGCGCGCGCACTCGGGCGTCTGCGCGAGGCGCTCTCCGCCCACCAAAGCGACGACGGTGTCTGGTTCAACTCCCGCGCCTGGATCATCGCGGCTCGTCGCCACTGAGAGGGAGCACAACCGTGCTCAGCAGATGATCAACTATGTTCCTGGTCGCGAGGTCATCGCCTCGCCTTCGGGATGACACTCTCGGCCTGACTCCACGGAAGCCCAATCCATCCGACCGACTCAGTCATCGTCGAGGTTCCCAGTCAGGTCAGGCCGGTCGTCACCGATCCTGTGGGACAGATTCCTCCCTCGGCGATGCAAACCAGGTCGTTCAGCCAGCGGTAGCTTTCGTGTCATCCCGCTCACCGCGGTCGTCCTCGTCTTGCACCGACTTGCGAGCGCTCGCGCACCTCCAACTCCCAGTCCGCAAGGCGATCGTGGGCCAGACTGAGGACCGATAGCGCGGCAGTTTCCACAGGTCATCACCGGGCGGTTTCCACAGATTTTGGTGAGCCCGCACGATCCTGACCGGCGTACGCATGCTTCCGAGCGGAGGTGGGCGATGCCGGCGACGGGGCCGAAGAAGCAGTTGGGCGTACGCGGGGAAAACTTTGCCTGTGCAAAGTTGGAGCGGCAAGGCATGCGGGTGCTGGAGCGGAATTGGCGCTGCCGGCTTGGGGAGATCGACATTGTCGCTGCGGATGTCGGCGAATCCGGGCTGACGCTGGTCTTCTGTGAGGTGAAGTGCCGAAGCGGGCTTGGTTTTGGCCACGCGCTGGAGGCGATCACCGACGCGAAGATGCGGACTTTGCGGCAGCTTGCGGCGTTGTGGATGCGCGAGCATCAGGTCAAAGCATCGACGATCCGGCTGGACGGGATCGGTGTCGTGTTGGCTGCTGGCGAGGCGGCCTCGCTGACCCACGTGAAAGCGGTGGGCTGAGTGGCGTCGGCCTGCGCGTGGTCCGTGGCGCTGGTGGGCCTGGAGGGGCGGATCGTCGAGGTGGAGGCCGACATCGGCGCGGGCTTGCCGCGCACCGTGCTGGTGGGACTCCCTGACTCGGCGCTCTATCAGTCGCGTGATCGTTGTAAGGCGGCTGTCAGCAACTCCGAGCAAGAGTGGCCGATTTCGCTGCTCACCATCAACCTCAGCCCAGCCACTTTGCCGAAGGCCGGCAGTCACTACGATGTCGCGATCGTCGCGGCCGTGCTCGCAGCGCAGAGGGTTTTCAGAGCCGACGAACTACGAGGAACCGTCCTGTTAGGCGAGCTCGGGCTGGATGGTCGTCTTCGTCCTGTCCGCGGTGTTTTGCCCGCCACTCTGGCTGCGCAACAGGCTGGCTTCACCAGGGTGATCGTCCCACTGCGCCAAGCCGGCGAGGCCAAACTCGTTGAAGGCATTGAGGTCTTTGGTATTGCCTCCATCACTCAGCTGGTCGCGTTTCTGCGCGGCGGCCCGATACCGCCGCTTGACCCAATCGAGGTGATAGGGGAGCGAGCCGGCAGGCATGCGAGCCGTGGTCTTGACCTGGCGGATGTGGTCGGTCAGGTCGAGGCGAAGTGGGCTTGTGAGGTAGCCGCAGCAGGTAGGCACCACATGCTCTTCCATGGCCCGCCAGGTGTCGGCAAGACCATGCTCGCTGAGCGTGTCCCGGGCCTGCTTCCTGATCTTGCCCTGCATGACTCGCTTGAAGTGTCTGCGGTGCACTCGCTCGCTGGTTTCAACCTTGCCGACGAACTCATCACCCGACCGCCCTACAGCGACCCGCACCATTCGGCATCGGTTGCCAGCATCGTCGGTGGGGGACAGCGAATGGCGAGACCTGGCGCTATCTCGTGTGCTCACAAAGGCGTTCTATTTCTCGACGAGGCGCCGGAGTTCCAGCCAGCTGTCCTCGAGGCGCTGCGTACGCCGCTGGAATCCGGCATGATCACACTCGGCCGCAGTGAGGTGCATGCCCGCTTCCCGGC
>DATDKX010000128.1:0-3633 GCA_036519615.1 Propionibacteriaceae bacterium | reverse complement strand
GAGGCCGACCGGGATTGGCGGTGATCATCCTTAGCGCGGGCAACCCGATGCGGGTAGTGCTGATGACCGTGCTGATCTTCGAGATGATCGTCTTTGGCCTCGCGATACCGGTAATGATCTTTATCTCAAACGTGCCTGCTGCAGCAGCTGCCGGCTTCGGCGGAGGAGCGGCGGTGCTCGCCCTCGTTGCCGCGGGATTGCTTCGCTCGGGTGTCGGCTATGTGCTCGGCTGGCTTACCCAGCTGGCCGGACTCGCATTGGGTTTCCTGACGACGTTGATGTTCATCGTTGGCATATTGCTAGCGGCAGTGTGGGTGCTGGCGTTCGTACTAGGCAAGCGGCTGGATTCCCGGATGGAGACTTCGGCCGAGGACAGCGATATCCCCTAGGGTGCTGGCATGACGTACGCCGCGCCACCTGTGCCTACCCAGCGTTCCTTCGTGTTGATCAAGCCCGACGCCGTGCGCCGAGGTCTTGCGGGGATCATCATCAGCCGCTTTGAGTCCAAGGGGCTGACGATCGTGGTCATGGAGCTGCGGCAAATGACGGGTGAGCTCGCAGACCAGCTCTACGCCGAACACCTCGAGCGGCCGTTCTACCCGCCGCTGCGGTTGTTCGTTACCTCGGGTCCTTCGGTGGCGATGGTTGTGGAAGGTGATGAGGCCATTGACGTTGTTCGGACGTTGAACGGCGCGACCGACGGTCGCAAGGCCGCGCCCGGCACCATTCGCGGCGACTTCGCCCTGTCCAATCGGGAAAACCTCGTCCACGGCTCCGATTCCCTGGAGTCGGCGAAACGTGAGATCGCGATCTTCTTCCCTGATCTCGGGTACGAGTAAGCAACCAGCAGCCGGACTGATCAGCACAGCGTCGCAGTTAGGCTGGGATCGTCATGACGATGATCGCGACCGGTCCGGTCTCCGTTTTCCCTCGGCTCGAACCGCTGCTCCCGAAGGTCAGCAAGCCCATCCAATACGTCGGGGGTGAGCTGAACAGCGTCAGCAAGGACTGGGAGTCCGTCGACGTCCGCTGGTGTCTCAGCTATCCGGACGCGTACGAGGTCGGCTTGCCCAATCAGGGCATTGCGATCTTGTACGAGGTCCTCAATGAGCGCGACTGGATCCTTGCCGAGCGGACGTATGCCGTGTGGCCGGACATGGAAGCGGTGATGCGAGAGCACTCCATACCGCAGTTCACCTTGGATTCGCACCGCCCAGTTGCCGAGTTCGATGTCTTTGGATTGAGCTTCGCCACCGAACTTGGTTACACGAACATGCTCACCGAGCTTGATCTCGCCGGAATCCCGATCCATTCGCGAGATCGCCGCGAGCACGACCCCATAGTGATGGCCGGCGGACACGCCGCATTCAACCCCGAACCAATCGCTGACTTTCTGGATGCTGCAGTGCTCGGCGACGGTGAAGAGATCGCCCTGCGGATCTCCGGCGTGATCCGGGAATGGAAGGCAGCAGGGCGGCCAGGTGGCCGTGACGAGCTGCTGTTCCGGCTTGCTATCGGCGGCGGGGTTTATGTGCCGAAGTTCTACGACGTCGGCTATCTGACGGATGGACGTATTCACAGGGTGGCACCGAATCGCGCTGGCGTGCCGTATCGAGTCGCCAAGCACACGTTGATGGACCTCGACAAATGGCCATATCCGAAGAACCCGCTGGTGCCGCTCGCCGAGACCGTGCATGAGCGCTACGCCGTTGAGATATTCCGAGGCTGCACCCGTGGCTGCCGGTTCTGCCAGGCCGGCATGATCACCCGACCAGTACGGGAACGCAGCATCGATGTGATCGGCGAGATGGTGCAGCGCGGGATCGAGGCCACCGGCCTGGAGGAGGTCGGGCTGCTGAGCTTGTCGAGCAGTGATCATTCCGAGATTGCTGAGATCACCCGCCAGCTGGCTGATCGTTATGAGGGCGCCAACGTGTCGCTGTCCCTGCCGAGTACTCGGGTGGACGCGTTCAATGTCGACCTTGCCAACGAGCTATCCCGCAATGGCCGTCGCTCCGGGCTTACCTTCGCCCCAGAGGGCGGCACCGAGCGGATGCGAAAGGTGATCAACAAAATGGTCACCGAGGAAGATCTGATTCGCACTGTTGCGACGGCGTACTCGCATGGCTGGCGGCAAGTGAAGCTCTACTTTATGTGTGGTCTGCCGACCGAAACCGATGCAGATGTGTTGGCAATCGCGGACCTTGCCAAGCGAGTGATCGCCACTGGCCGAGAGATCAGTGGCCGACGGGATATTCGTTGCACAGTGAGCATCGGCGGCTTCGTACCCAAGCCGCACACCCCGTTCCAGTGGGCTGCCCAGTGTGATCATGAGACCGTTGATGCCCGACTGGCCAAGCTGCGGGATGAGATCCGCAGTGATCGACAGTACGGCCGGGCAATCGGTTTCCGTTATTACGACGGGAAGCCCAGCATCATCGAAGGATTGTTGAGCCGAGGTGACCGGCGAGTGGCGGCGATCATTGAGGCGGTGTGGCGGGATGGCGGCCGGTTCGATGGCTGGAGTGAGCACTTCTCGTACGAGCGCTGGATCGCGTGCACCCAGCGATGCCTGGCCGGAAGCGGCGTGGATCTGGCGTGGTACACCACTAGGGAGCGCGAGTATGCCGAGGTGCTGCCCTGGGATCACCTGGATGCCGGTCTTGATCGGGAGTGGCTCTGGGAGGACTGGCAGTACGCCCTCGACGAGGTCGAGGTACAGGACTGCCGCTGGACGCCGTGCTTTGAGTGCGGGGTCTGCCCCGAGACGGACACCACAATTCAGATTGGCCCGACTGGGCGGAAGCTCATTCCATTAACGCCGGTCGGTGGTCTCTCCAGAACGGATTGACCAGGGCGGAAGAGCTTGGATTCGCCGAGGCGTGCCGCTTACGCTGACCCGCATGGTTGAGCAGCAGATCACGAGCGTCGATGAGCTGGTTGCGCTGATAGGAGTGCCGCTGCCGCGGGTGGCCAATAAGGTCCGGCGCGAACTCCATGAGCTGGATCGGGAATGGCTCGCGGCCTCGCCGTTCTGCTTGGTCGCGACTTCCGACGAGACGGGCGCTTGTGATGTGTCGCCGAAGGGTGATCCGCCGGGACAGCTGGCGTACGTGATCGACGACAACACCATCGCCCTCGCGGAACGGCCGGGAAACCGGCGCGCCGACGGATACAAGAATGTGCTCGCCAACCCGCATGTCGGCCTGATCTTTCTGATTCCAGGTCGTGGTGACACCTTGCGCATCAACGGTCGGGCGCGACTGGTTTCGGATGCGCCGTTCTTTGACGACATGATCATCAAGGGCAACCGACCGATCCTTGCCGTGGTCGTGGATATCGAGGAGATCTTCCACCACTGCGCCAAGGCCTTCCTGCGCTCACAGCTGTGGCGTCCGGAGACCTGGCAGGACCCGGTAACGTCGCGGCCCGTCATCGCCAAGACCCTTGAGAGATCGGATCAGACACTTGAGGAGCTGGCCGCCTACTACGGCGATCAATACGCCAACAACCTCTACTGACCTCCGACAAGTCGGCGGTGGCTAGGCTCGGGCTCGTGGCGGAGACCTCTCGTGCCCTACCCGAGCAGCATGCGCCACCCGTGCAATGGCTCCGGGTCAAGTACGCCAAGCG
>DATDKX010000127.1:0-3969 GCA_036519615.1 Propionibacteriaceae bacterium | reverse complement strand
CCTGTCGAAGGGCACTGATACGGATCTCTTGATCCTGCGGTAGGCGGTCGACACATCGTTGACAAGTTCTGAGCTCCCTCTGTGTCGATACGCATTGCAACGTACGCAGACTTGGTTGTGCTCGTCTGTCTCGGGGTTCTCGCGATACTCGACCGCAACCGATCGCGACGAAGACCCGCCGCCGCATGACTGCATGCCCTGAGCCGCCAACTGGTAGAAACGGTCAGCGGATTTGTCATCGAAGCTAACTGCTCAACCGTGAGAGAATTTGGCAAATATCTAGCGTCGGGGGGACCACCCGCTTGTCCCGTATTCCGGGATAACTGGAGAGCGAGCACATATGGCTGTTGATCTCAATGCCTCAGCGGACCGTGCGTCCGTCGAAGCTGAGTCGGCTGCACGAAAACCCGCTCTAATTCAAGCCCTTCGCGATGATCGCTGGCCCGACCGGCTCGCGACGGCCATGTTCATCTTTTCGGCGCTCGTTGTGGTGGCGACTTTTGTTCCACCACTACGGCGGTACTTCAGGCAGTGGGACGACATCGTCTCGATGTTGACGATCCCCATTGTGCCGAATCTGGTTTACGCGGCAGTGCTCATCGCGGTGGGCGTCGCGCTACGCCGTAGGCTTCGAGCCGCTTGGTGGATCTTCGTCATCTGGTGGATCATTCTGCCCCAGCTGGGGCGGATCTTTTCGATCATCAGCGGTGGTCCTCTGCTGCCTCAGATCGCAGGCTTTGTGATCATGAGCGCGGTTTTGGTGGCCCTCTGGCGTGCCAAGCCACAGTTCCAGGCGCGTGGCAGGGCAAAGGACCTCCTCGCCGCGATCATCTGCTTCGTGGTCGGCGGCCTGGTGATCTTGATCCTCGGAACCTGGTTGGTGAGCACGTTCGGCACCACACCGGATCTGCTCACGGCGACACTCCACGTATTAGACAAGATGTTGGGGGAGGTCGGTCTCGTACGGACCGACGTAGTGCGGTCTCCGCTCTGGGTCACGATCTTGTTGGACGTGCTGGGTGCGGCGGTCATCCTCACCGCTACGTATCTGTTCTTCAAGCCTCCGCCTGAGACCCACACTCTCAGCGCCGCGGATGAGGCACGGATCCGTACCTTGCTGCGCTCATACGGCGACTGGGACTCGCTGGGCTACTTCGCCACCCGCAGGGACAAGTCCATTGTGTGGAATACCGGCGACCCGGCGACGGCACAGGCCGGTGTTTCTTACCGGGTGATCGGATCAGTGAGCTTGGCTAGTGGAAACCCGGTAGGTGATCCCGAGCATTGGCGATCTGCGATCGAACAGTGGCGGGCGAAGTCTCGCGTATACGGATGGTCGCTGGCAGTGATGGGAGCCGGTGAGCTGGGCGCGGAGGCATATAACGAGGCGGGTCTGACGGCATTCGAGATCGGCGATGAGGCGATCATCGACATACGGTCGTTCTCGCTCAACGGGCCAGGCATGAAGTCGGTCCGCCAGTCTGTCAGCAGACTGCAACGCCGCGGATACACCACCATCGTGACCCGTCACGGTGATGTGGACGCCGCACACTTCGAACAGCTGTCCAACTCCGCCTCGCAATGGCGAGGAGACGGCGGCGACGAACGCGGGTTCTCGATGGCGCTCGGCCGCCTGGGCGACCCCCTGGACTCCGAATGCGTGCTTGTCGAGGCACACGATGAAGGCGGCAGACTGCGTGCCTTTCTGAGCTTTGTGCCCTGGGGTCGCAATGGTCTCTCACTTGATTTAATGCGGCGAGATCCGACCGCTGACAACGGTCTAGTGGAGCTGATGGTTGCTTCGCTGGCGGAACGCGCTGCCGTATTCGGCGTCGGTCGAGTGTCGTTGAACTTCGCCATGTTCCGCGAGGCCTTCGAGCGTGGCGCTGAGCTGGGTGCGGGCCCAATCGCCCGCCTGTGGCGCCAGGCGCTACTTCTCGCCAGCCGCAACTGGCAGTTGGAATCCCTCTACCGATCCAACGCCAAGTACCAGCCCGAATGGCAACCGCGATACATCTGTTTTGAGTACACCTCCGACCTGCCCCGCGTCGGCACGGCGGCCGGCAGCGCCGAAGGCTTCCTCACACGACCATCGCTGGCAATGTTGAGCCGACACGGCAAGGAACCAGCAGCAGGTTCCCTGGAACGCGCAGGCGAAGAATATGTGGCCGAGGTGACGGCCAACATTCCCGAAGAACCCGACGCTCTAAGCGAGGCCTTGTCCACCGAAGGGCTGCCCGAGCAGGTCCGGGTACGGCGCGAGAAGCTCGAACGGCTCCGGGAGGAGGGCGTCGATCCCTATCCAGTGAGCTTCCCGCGGACGCATACTCTGGCGCAGGTCCGAGCGGAGGCTGGTGCGCTACCGCCCGATACGCGTACGGGTCGCCGCGCCTCGGTCGCCGGCCGGGTCATTCTCAATCGTGACGGCGGCAAGCTTTGCTTCGCCACCCTGCGGGATGGCACCGGTGACCTACAGATCATGATCGCTCTCGACGCCGTCGGACCAGACATGCTCAAGCGCTGGCGGCAAGATGTCGACCTCGGTGATCACGTAGGCGTGACCGGCGAGGTGATCACTACCAAGCGCGGCGAACTGACGCTCCGGGCTGACTCGTTCAAGATCACCAGTAAGTCGATCCGCCCGCTGCCGGACAAGCACAAGGGCCTCACGGATCCCGAGGCCCGGGTCCGGGCCCGCTATGTCGACCTCATCGTGAGACCGGAGGCTCGCGATATCGCGTACACCCGCGCCACCGTCGTTCGCAGCATCCGGGAATCACTCCACGGTAGAGGCTTCACCGAGGTAGAGACCCCCGTTCTGCAACTGATCCATGGTGGTGCAAATGCGCGGCCCTTCGAGACCCACATCAACGCCTACGACCTTGAGCTGTATCTGCGAATCGCCACCGAGCTGCACCTCAAGCGTCTGATTGTTGGCGGTATGGAGAAGGTGTTTGAGATCGGCCGTCAGTTCCGCAACGAAGGAGTGGACTTCAAGCACAACCCTGAGTTCACCTCGTTAGAGGTCTACGAAACCTACGGTGATTACGACACCATGCGGGTGCTCACTCAGGGCCTCATTCAAGAGGCCGCGACAGCGGTATACGGCTCACCGATCGCTCGCAGGGCCGACGCGGACGGCAAGATCACCGAGTACGACCTCTCTGGTGATTGGCCGGTCAAGACAATCTGCCAGGCGGTCTCGGAGGCATTGGGTGAGGAGATCACCGTCGATACTCCAGTTTCGGTGCTGCATAAGCACGCTCAGGCGATCGGGCTCGAGATGGAGCCCAACGCGAGCTGGGGCTACCTTCTCGAGGAAATCTACGGGGAACTGTGTGAAGGCCACACCACGACGCCAGTTTTCTACACCGATTTCCCCAAAGAGAACTCACCTCTGGCGCGCGCGCATCGCGACGATCCGCGGCTGGCGGAGAAGTGGGACTTGGTGATCTTCGGCTCGGAACAGGCAACCGCCTACTCAGAGCTGATCGACCCTCTCGAACAGCGCGAGCGACTCGTAGCCCAGTCTCTTCGGGCGGCTGCCGGTGATCCCGAGGCGATGCAAGTTGATGAGGACTTCCTGCAGGCCTTGGAGTACGGCATGCCGCCGACGGGTGGTATGGGGTTGGGCGTCGACCGCCTCGTCATGAATCTGACTGGTCTGGGCATTCGTGACACGATCTTGTTCCCGCTGGTCAAGCCGCAGGTCTGAAACCGCAGCTTCGGTCAGAATGACGCCGACCGAGCGATGGCGTCGGAGAGCCGGCCCGCTAAGCCTTTGTCCTCTGCGATGTCTGTGCGCGCCGTTACGGCGAGGTCTGGTCGGTCGGTGATGATGCCGTCGACTGCAGCATCCATGTAGTCGCGCATCTGTTGCTCGTCGTCGACCGTCCAGACGATGACGCTGTAACCGTCGGCCCATGCCTGCCGTACGAATCTGCTGCTATATGACTGTTGCTCGATGAC
>DATDKX010000126.1:0-5123 GCA_036519615.1 Propionibacteriaceae bacterium | reverse complement strand
CGGCAGCCGCATGTGCAGCGGCATCTGGCCGCCCTCGAAGTTTTCGGGCACGTTGTGACGTGCGCCGGAGCCTTTGGTGCCCCGACCGGCGGTCTTGCCGCGTCTGCCGGCCTCGCCGCGGCCCACGCGAATCTTGGGACTCTTGGCTCCCGGCGCCGGCCGAAGGTGGTGAACCTTCAATGCCATGTCAGTCGACCTCCTCCACGGCCACCAGATGAGCAACCGTCTTGATCATGCCGCGAACCTCCGGCCGGTCCTCGCGCGTCGAGGAGTCGCCGACCCGCTTCAGCCCTAAGGTCCGCAAGGTGTCCCGCTGGTACTGCTTGCCGCCGACGGCACTTCGCACCTGGCGAATCTTCAACTGCGTCATCATGAGCCCACTGCCTCACGAGCCCGCAATAAGGCCGCTGGCGCCACGTCTTCGACAGCCTTGCCGCGACGCTTCGCCACAGATTCCGGCTGCTCCAGACTCTGCAGTGCGGCGACCGTGGCATGCACCACGTTGATGGCGTTGGGCGAGCCGAGCGACTTCGCCAACACGTCGCGTACCCCGGCGCACTCCAGCACCGCACGTGCAGAACCGCCAGCGATTACACCGGTACCAGGGGACGCTGGACGCAATAGCACCACACCGGCCGCCTTTTCGCCCTGCACTGGATGCGGGATGGTGCCTTGAATCCTCGGCACGTTGAAGAAGTGTTTCTTGGCCTCCTCGACGCCCTTGGCGATTGCTGCAGGTACCTCCTTGGCCTTGCCATAGCCCACGCCGACATTGCCGTCGCCATCGCCGACCACAACTAGCGCAGTGAAGGAGAACCGGCGGCCACCCTTCACTACCTTGGCCACCCGGTTGATCGCCACCACGCGCTCGATGTAGTTGCTCTTCTCGGGGGCGGGGCCACGACGATCGTCACGGCCGCGACGCTCCCCGCCGGCACCACCAGTGCGGCGCTGGGTTCCAGTCAATTTGCTCTA
The DNA here is from genome assembly GCA_036519615.1 of Propionibacteriaceae bacterium. Lineage (GTDB taxonomy): Bacteria > Actinomycetota > Actinomycetes > Propionibacteriales > Propionibacteriaceae > Microlunatus. Next base: position 4,148 of record DATDKX010000126.1, on the reverse strand, counting down.
CCTTCCGTTTCTCAAGTTCTTGGGCCCTAGAAACCCAGCCCGCCCTCGCGAGCCCCATCCGCCAATGCCGCAACGCGACCGTGGTAGGAGTATCCGGCGCGGTCGAAGACCACCTTCTCAATGCCGGCAGCCTTGGCGCGCTCCGCGATGAGACCGCCAACCTGCTTGGCCTTGTCGGACTTGTCCCCGCTCACCGCTCGCAGCGGCGCTTCCATGGTGGAAGCAGAGGCAAGCGTACGTCCCTGAGTGTCGTCGATGACCTGAGCGGAGATGTGCCGGGCGGAGCGAGTCACCACAAGTCGCGGACGCTGTGGCGCACCGAAGACCTTCTTGCGTACGCGAATTTGCCGCCGCGCCCGCGCAGCGCTTCTCGGCGCCATGCGTTTGTGTTGGGACAGCGATACCGCCATCGTCACTTACCAGCCTTTCCAACCTTGCGACGGACTCTTTCACCCGCATATCGGACGCCTTTGCCCTTGTACGGCTCGGGCTTGCGGATCTTGCGGATGTTGGCCGCAACCTCACCGACTCGCTGCTTGTCGATGCCGAGCACCGAAAATCTGGTCGGCGTCTCGACATTGAACGTGATGCCTTCCGGCGCGGTCACCTTGACCGGGTGGCTGTAGCCCAGCGCAAACTCCAGCTCCGTCGGGCCTCTCGAGATGACCCGGTAGCCGACCCCGACGATCTCAAGCTTCTTCTCATAACCAGTCGTCACACCTGTCACCATGTTCGCTACCAACGTGCGTGTGAGTCCGTGCAACGACTTGCTCTCCCGCTCATCGTCGGGCCGAGTGACTTCCAGTTCACCGTTTTCCCCACGCGCGATCTTGATCGGCTCGGCGATGCGATGCTCGAGCGAACCCTTGGGGCCCAGGACCTTGACCAGCTGACCGTCGACGGTTACCTCGACGCCGGCGGGAATTAGGACCGGCATCCTGCCAATGCGCGACATTTCTCTACCTCCTCGTTCCGCCACTCACCACACGTACGCGAGGACTTCGCCGCCGACGCCATGGTTGTGAGCCTGTTTGTCGGTTTGCAGGCCCTGAGACGTCGAGATGATTGCGATGCCGAGACCGCCAAGCACCTTGGGAAGTCCGCTCGCTTTGGCGTACACCCGAAGGCCGGGCTTGGAGATCCGGCGTACCCCGGCAATGGAACGCTCCCGGTTCTGGCCGTACTTCAGGGTGATCGACAAGGTCTTGCCGACATGGCCTTCGGCGGGCTCGCTCACCTCGTAGCCGGCGATATAGCCCTCATTGGTCAGGATCTCGGCGATTTGCACCTTGATCTTGCTGTGCGGAATGGTCGCGGTCTCGTGGTACGCCTGGTTGGCGTTCCGGATCCTGGTCAGCATGTCCGCGATCGGATCTGTCATGGTCATGGGTTGGGTGTTCTACTTTCTCGGAGTGGTTTCCGTCGGGACCTGTTCCGTTGAGGCCCTGTCGTTGTGGCCTTGGTCGGGGTTGAGCGCTGCGGTGCTGGTTTCCGGTGCAGCCGAGCCGCGACGTCCGGTCCTCCGTTGCGGTGCCGCCCAGGGACGACCCTGTCGAGTCCGGTCGCTTGCTCCGAGCGCGGCAAGGATGAGGGACGAATCAAGCATCGGTGATCACCACGACGATTTCGTGATACCGGGCAACTCGCCCTTGTGCGCCAGCTCGCGTAGACAGATCCGACACAGGCCGAACTTGCGGTAGACCGCCTTGGGCCGGCCGCATCTCTGGCATCGGGTGTAGGCGCGTACCCGGAATTTCGGCTTGCGAGCTTGCTTAACTCTGAGCGCTGTTTTTGCCATGGATTTTCTCCTTCTCAGTTCGCCCGGAACGGGAAGCCCAGATGGCGCAGCAGCGCCCGGCCCTCGTCGTCATTGGTGGCTGTCGTCACGAAGGTGATATCCATGCCCCGTACTCGGTCGATCCTGTCCTGATTGATCTCGTGGAACATGACCTGCTCGTTAAGACCAAACGTGTAGTTGCCCTTGCCGTCGAACTGCTTCGGCGATAGGCCGCGGAAGTCACGGATGCGGGGTAGCGCCAGTGTCAGGAGCCGATCGGCGAACTCCCACATCCGCGTCCCGCGCAGTGTGACGTGTGCACCAATGGGCATGCCCGCACGCAGCTTGAACTGGGCAATCGACTTCCGCGCCCGAGTGACCACCGGCTTCTGCCCGGTGATCGTTGTCAGATCGCGGACCGCGCCATCGATCAGCTTGGAGTCGCGTGCTGCCTCGCCGACGCCCATATTCACCACGATCTTGACCAAACTGGGAATCTGCATGACGTTCTTGATCTTGAACTCCTCACGCAGGGCAGGCGCGATTTCGTCGCGGTAGCGCTGCTGGAGCCTGGGCAGGCTCCGCTCGCCGCTCGCCGCTGGACGCTCAGTCGTCGGAGTCGCCATTAGATTTCCTCCCCGGTCGCTCGAGCGATCCGTACGCTGCGGGTCGACTTGTACTCGGATCCGTCGGGGCGCCGCTTCGTCACCTCAACTCGGTCGTAACCGATCCGAGTGACGACCTCCTCGCCCTCGGGGTTCTTCACAACCAGCTGCACATTCGAGGCGTGAATCGGCGCCTCCGAGGAGACGATGCCGCCCTTGGTTGTCTGGCGTGCTTGGGGTTGAGCAGCGGTATCACGTAGATGCCGTTTGACGATGTTGACCCCAGCCACCGTCACCTTGTTGCGCTCCGGATAGACCGCGATCACTTCACCGATCAAACCGCGATCTTTACCGCTGATCACCTTGACGCGATCACCCTTGCGGATGTGCAAACTGCCGTTCTTCTTGTCAGTGTTCTTTTCGGGCATGATTCACAGCACCTCCGGTGCCAGCGAGATGATCCGCATGAAACGCTTTTCGCGCAGCTCTCGGCCGACCGGGCCGAAAATGCGGGTGCCACGTGGCTCGCCGTCGTTTCTCAAGATCACCGCGGCGTTCTCATCGAACTTGATGTAGGAGCCGTCGGTGCGGCGATGCTCCTTCGCGGTGCGTACGACCACCGCCTTGACGATCTCGCCCTTCTTGACGTTGCCGCCAGGGATGGCGTCTTTGACCGTAGCGACGATGATGTCGCCGATGCCCGCATACCGGCGACCGGATCCACCGAGCACCCGGATGCACAAGATCTCCTTGGCGCCCGTGTTGTCGGCGACCTTGAGTCGCGACTCCTGCTGGATCATCTCTGCTCTTTCTCTCCTCAGACTTGTCAGAACGGAGTTGAGCTATAGCTCAACTGGGCTCTGACAAGTCGGTGTAACTACTTGGCTTTCTCGATAATTTCCACAAGGCGCCAGCGCTTGGTGGCGCTCAGCGGCCGGGTCTCCATGACGCGTACCCGATCACCGATGGCGGCGGCGTTTTGCTCGTCGTGTGCCTTCAGCCGGCTGGTCTGGCGCAGCACCTTGCCGTAAAGGCGGTGCTTGACCCGGTCCTCAACAGCGACCACAACCGTCTTATCCATCTTGTCGCTGACCACATAGCCCTCGCGGATCTTCCGCCGGCTGCGTTCTGCGTCAATCATTTTCTCGGTCATTCCTCAACCTCCTCGGCATCGGGATCATCGATGATCCCGAGCTCCCGCTCGGTCAACACCGTGTAGATCCGTGCGATGTCCTTGCGTACGGCGCGCAACCGACCGTGCGACTCGAGCTGACCCGTGGCCGACTGAAACCGAAGTGTGAAGAGCTCCTCCTTAAGTTCGTTCACCTTGGTATTCAGCTCGCTTCGGCTCAAATTGCGGAGTTCAGCGGCGGTAGCAGCCTTGGCCATCAGATCTCACCTGCCTCACGCTTGATGAACCGCGCCTTCATCGGCAGCTTGTGGATCGCCAGGCGCATTGCCTCGCGGGCCACGTCCTCATTGACTCCGGAAAGCTCGAACAGCACCCGGCCGGGCTTGACATTGGCAATCCACCACTCAGGCGAGCCTTTGCCCGAACCCATGCGGGTCTCCGCCGGCTTCTTGGTCAGCGGACGGTCCGGATAGACGTTGATCCAGACCTTGCCGCCGCGCTTGATGTGACGGGTCATGGCGATACGCGCCGACTCGATCTGCCGGTTCGTGAGGTAGGCACCCTCCATCGCCTGGATGCCGTAGTCGCCGAAGGCCAGCCTGGTGCCGCCCTTGGCCGCACCGGTCCGTTTGGG
>DATDKX010000125.1:0-26304 GCA_036519615.1 Propionibacteriaceae bacterium | reverse complement strand
AGCCGCGGCCACGATGTGGATCAAGAACCAGACCGAATGCAGGGCGGGCACCAGCGGCGCTACGGCGACGTAGAAGACGGTCACCGCCAGGCCGTTTCCAACCGCGGCGAGCAGGGTTACCGGCAATCCCAGCCAGCGGATTCCGGTACGCCAGAGCATGATCAAGTACGCGCCGACGATAAAGACCATTGCCGTGATCGTGAACTCGAACATGTTGCCCCACGGCGCTCGGTGCGCGGCCAGCGCTCGCAGCAGGACTCCGGCGATGCTCAGTAGGAAGCCGATGATGGTGAGCGCGACGCCCATCCGGCCGAATTGCTCGACTCGCGGACTGGAGGCGGGAGAGTCATCGGAGTCGGGATGATCGCGAGGCTCAGGGCGGAGGTCATCACGCTCGCCACCTTCGACAGGCTCAGAACGCATCTCGGTACGCTCGCTGGCCCGAACATTGACCAGCTCCGGCTCACCTTTCTCCGCCACGCTGACCCGACGCGCCGCTGCCCACTCCGCCGCGTGCGCGAACATGGCGAGCGCGTAGACGACTACGGAACTCACCAGGGCGAGGTTGGAGTAGTACTCATACCTCACGTCGCGCTCACATCCTCTGGTCTGCGAGACAACTCTGCGGCCAGCTCGGCCACATCATCGGTCAGGCCGGCTCGGGCGTCAGCACGGTCCAGACCGCCGACTTCCAACACCCTATGGCCTGCCTCGCCGTCCCGAACCCGAATCCATAGCCGGCGCGGACGTACGAACAGCGACAGGCACAAGCCGGCAACGGCGAATCCGAGAGCAACAAGGGAGATCGGTACACCAGGTGTGTCTCCGATCTGCAGCTTGACCCAGCGCACCCAGCCATCGAATTGGATCGAGCCCTTACCGTCGGGCAGGTTGACTCCGTCGCCGACCTTGAGAGCGATTCGTACCGGCTGGCCGTCACTCTGCCTGAGCTGCGTGAGGCCGGCGGTGTCGAGGGAGTAGACGTTTTCCGGCTTTCCGGTCTCCACTTTGGGAGGCCCGTACCAGACATTTGCGAACAGCGCTGGATTGAGGGCGTCGGGGAAGATCGAGTGCGGTCCCTGGTCGTTGAGGACAGCCGTTGGAAGGAATAAGGCCTCAAAAGCCAGGCGCTCGGGGCGGGCGTCTGGAGCCTTGATTGCGCCCAGTGAGGTGAAATTGCTGTCCTGCGGCAGCATCACGACCGGACCAGAGAAGGCGACATTGCCATCGGCATCTTTCACCGTCACTTTGGGGGCGTAGCCGTGGCCTATGAGATGCACCGTGGAGCCGCCAATGTGCAGCGGCTTGTTGACCTCCAGAACCTCTTGGCGCGGCGCTGCCCCGGGCCACTCGGTCACCTCAACGTTCGCCCGGAATAAGCGAGCCGCACCCCGCTGCACAGGCCCGGTCTCGAACCTGACCTCAAAGTCTTTGACTGCCACGCTGAACGGTGCCAAGTCCGCCGCACTGAACCGGGCGCCGGCTGTGAAGTCATCGTATTGCGTGAGGTTGTTGGAGAAGCCCTGGCCAGCGATCACCACGCTGGTGCCACGGAAACCGAAGAGGGCACCGATCGCTACCCCAATCAGCACGAAAACCAAGCTGATGTGGAACACCAGATTGCCGGTCTCACGTAGGTAGCCGCGCTCTGCCGCAACACTGTCGCTGTGGACGTCCACCCGGTAATGCCGTCGGCGCAGCGCGACCGCAGCACGATCAAGAACGTCATGATCGTCAAATGAGATGTCGGCCTGCGCGTATGCGGGGAGCCGGACCAGATTGCGCGGTGTCTTCGGCGGCCGGGCACGCAAGGCCTTGGCGTACACCCCAACGCGCGGAATGATGCAGCCGATCAGGGAGACGAACAGCAAGAGATAGATCGCTGAAAACCAGGGCGAGCTGTAGACGCCGAACATGCCGATCTTGTCGTAGATCGGGCCCAGGGTGGGATGTTCGTTGATGAAGTCGGTGACACGGATCGGCGAGATCCGGCGTTGCGGCACCAGCGAGCCGGGAATCGCGGCGAGCGCAAGCGCGAACAACAAGATCAGCGCCGTACGCATCGACGTGAGTTGCGTCCACAAATAACGCAGCCCGCCGCGCCATCCGAGTCGGGGAAGCTCGGCTCGCGGTGTCGGACCGCTGGATTCGGCAGCCGACTCGCGAGTCTTGATCGCCGTCACCTCAAATTCCCATCACGCTAGATCACCATCACGCTAAATCCCCATCACGCTAAATCCCCATCACGCTAAATCACCGTCTCGAAGCTCGCCGCCCACTGCCGCAGCACAGCGGTCAGCGTGTTCCAGGTGCCGGTAACCAGCAGCACCCCAACGATGATCATGAATGCTCCGCCGATTCGCATGATCAACTGCTGGCGTTCGCGGAGAAACGCAACCGCGCTGGCCATCCTGGTAAAAGCAAGTCCCGCAATCACGAAGGGAATGCCAAGACCTAGGGCATACACAAAGCCCAGGAGTCCACCCCGTGCGGCAGTACCTTCGTTGAAGCCAAGGTTGACGACAACACCAAGAGTCGGTGACAGGCAAGGCGTCCAGCCCAGTGCGAACACCACACCCAACAACGGCGCGGCTGCAACGCCTACCGCCGGTATCCGATGTATCCGCAGGTCACCTTGCCCGATCGGCAGTACACCCGCGAAGATCAAGCCGAGCAGGATGATCAACACACCGAGTACCCGAGTGATCACATCGCGATATTCCGCAAGCAGCCGGCCGGCTGAGCCGGCGACGACACCGGTGATGACAAAGACCACCGCGAATCCCAGCACGAAGAGCGACGCACCGGCAAGCATCCGGCCCCGGCGTGGGGATCCCTCGACAACCTCGGCGGCTCCCAGACCCGTCGCGTAGGAAAGGTAGCCGGGTAGCAGCGGGACTACGCACGGTGAGAAGAACGAAACCAGACCAGCGATCAGAGCGACAGGAAGCGCCAACGCCATTGAGCCGCCGACCGCGGTTTCGGCCCACGTTGCGAGGTCGAGCGGGGTCATCTATCGACCGTCCGCCACGTCATTGATCATATCGACCAGAGTGATCTTGGAGACCTCACTCAATACTCGGACGGCCAGACGGCCATCTCGATCGATGATCATTGTCGATGGGATTGCGCTCGGCGGCAGCTGGCCGGCGAAGGTCAGCAGCACTTTCCCGGTCGGGTCGTAAATGCTTGGATAGGTGAGCTTGAAGCTCCGAACGAACGCCTCAGCCGGCGCCGGGTCATAATCCTTGCTAGTAATGCCAACGAACTGTGCGACATTCCTGGTTTCCACACTCGCCGCCTGAAGATCAGGCGCCTCCTTGCGACAAGGCGGGCACCAGGACCCCCAGACGTTGATCACCACTACCTTGCCGCGGTACTCCTGGGTCGAGATCGTCTTGCTAGTCCCCAGAGCTGGACCGGACACCGCCGGCAGCTCCTTGCGTTGCTCAGGTGGAACGCGGGTCAGATTGCGCGCAACAGTGGGGTAGCCGACATCCCCGGCGCTCCGGCTCTGCTCATCTGCCCCGGTGCGAACACAGGCGGCGAGCATCACCACGGCGGCTAGAGCCGCAGCTACGCGGACTGCAGTACGCCGCAGCATTAGGCTCCCGCGACGAACTTCTTGGTCTGGTGTGGACGCAACAAATCAGCAGCCGGCTCGGAATAGCTGACTGAGGTCACATGAGCGTCGATGAAAGTAAACGACGTCACACTCCCCAGCGTGCACTGGCGTTTCCGCGGATCGTGCGCCATCCGGCGGCCCTCCGCGTAGATACGGGCGACCCATATCGGAAGTTGATGGGTGACGACTACCGCTTCATGGCCCAATGCGGCGTCGGCGGCATCTTTTAATGCGGGGCGCATTCTGGCCAGGATGTCGGTATAGGCCTCGCCCCAGCTCGGCCGGAATGGGTTTCGGAAATAGAGCCAGTTCTTCGGATGACGCAGCGCGCCATCAAAGGAAAGCCGCAGCCCTTCGAAATAGTTCGCCGCTTCGATCAGCCGGCCATCGACGACCACCGGCAGACCGAGCGCTTCGGCGATTGGTGCAGCCGTCTCCTGCGCCCGCTCCAGCGGCGAGCTTCTGACGTGTACGACGTCACGGTCGCGGAAATGTTCGGCAACTCGCTCGGCCATTTCCCGGCCCAGCTCAGAAAGGTGGTAGTCGGGCAGGCGCCCGTAAAGCAACCCCGCCGGGTTGTCCACCTCACCGTGTCGTACGAGGTGCACAATCGTGCGGTTCTGACCCATGCTGGCCTCGCTTCTATCCCGAGGCGCTCGCGGCGGCGTCCGCCGCAGCTGGTAGCGCTTCGACGATCCGATTGAACGCTCTATCATCGTGCGCCGCCGACAGAAACCAAGCTTCGTACACGCTCGGCGGCAAATACACGCCGGCGGTGAGCATGGAGTGGAAAAACGCAGCGTAGGCGCCGGTGGACTGCTGCGTCGCGGCGGCATAATCCGGCACTCCGGTCACGCCTTCGGTCACGAAGAAAACGCTGAACAAGTTCCCCGCATTCTGAATGACATAAGGCACTCCGGCCGCATCCAATGCAGCCGCCACCTCGGCTCGCAGCCGCGACGAGGTGCTGTCAATTTGCTGATACACCTGCGGGGTTGCGAGTCGCAGCGTGGTTAGGCCAGCGGCTGTCGCAATCGGGTTCCCCGACAGCGTGCCGGCCTGATAGACGTTGCCCACTGGTGCCAGGTTCTCCATAAGCCGGGCCGGCCCGCCGAATGCGGCCGCCGGAAATCCGCCACCCATCACCTTGCCGAAGGTCATCAGGTCAGGCCGCACTCCGTCGAGGCCAAATTGTCCGGATCTGCTGACCCGGAAGCCGGTCATCACCTCATCGGAGATGAACAAGGCGCCATGCTGGTGCGCGATGTCGGCCAGGAAGGTGTTGAAACCGATGCCTTCCTCGGTCCCGGGAGGAACGACTCCCATGTTGCCCGGTGCAGCCTCGGTGATCACCGCTGCGATCTCGCCGCCGAAGCTGGCGAAGGCCTGTCGGACTCCGGCTCGGTCGTTGTAGTCGAGCACCACGGTGTCCACGGTGGTCCCTTCCGTTACTCCCGGGGTGCCCGGTATGGAAAGGGTCGCCACTCCCGAGCCGGCCGCCGCGAGCAGCGCATCCACATGCCCGTGGTAGCAGCCGGCAAACTTAATGATCTTGTTGCGGCCGGTGACTCCGCGGGCCAATCGCAGCACCGACATAGTGGCTTCGGTGCCCGAATTGACCAATCGAACTTGTTCGACCGGCATCCGCTCGATGATTTCGCCAGCAAGATCAACTTCGGCGAGCGTAGGTGCGCCGTACGAGGTTCCGCGCCGCGCCGCATCGGCTACAGCGCCGATGACCTCGGGATGGGCGTGGCCGAGCAGCATTGGGCCCCAGGAACACACCAGGTCGACGAGCTCGTTGCCGTCGATGTCGTAGAGATACGGACCGCTAGCGCTGGCAATGAAGCGTGGCGTACCGCCGACGGATCGGAAGGCCCGCACCGGGGAGTTCACACCGCCTGGCGTCACGGTCTTGGCTCGCTCGAAAGCAGCCTCGCTGCGTACCGTCGCCGCAGCTGGTCGAACATTCATCGACGTACGTCGCGCAGCGATCGTGCCCAGTCGAGCGCCCAGTAGCTCAAGATCACATCGGCGCCGGCGCGTCGGATAGAGGTAAGAGTCTCGTTGATCGCAGCATCCCTGTTGATCCAGCCGTTGGCTGCGGCGGCTTCGATCATGGCGTACTCGCCGGACACGTTGTATGCGGACACTGGCAAGTCGACAGCCTCCCGCACGGCACGTACCACATCCAGGTAGCCGAGCGCCGGCTTGACCATGACGATGTCCGCACCCTGTTCGACGTCTAGTGCCACCTCACGCAGCGCCTCGTGAATGTTGGCCGGATCCTGCTGATAGGTCCGCCGGTGGCCGCGCAGCGACGATGCGACGGCTTCCCGGAAAGGGCCGTAGAAAGCTGACGCATACTTGACGGAATAGGCGAGGATCGCCACATCGAGCGCTCCGGATGCATCTAGCGCCTCTCGGATGACGCCGACCTGGCCGTCCATCATGCCGCTGGGCCCGACCATGTGAACCCCAGCCTCTGCGTGCAACACCGCCATTTGGGCGTAGATCTCAATCGTCGCGTCATTGTCGACCGCGCCGGATGCGGTAAGCACTCCACAGTGCCCGTGATCGGTGAACTCATCAAGGCAGACATCGGACATCACCAAGCACTCATCGCCGACCTCCTGACGCACAGCTCGGATCGCGGAGGTCAAGATGCCGTTCGGATCTAGCGCGCCGGAGCCTTGCGCGTCCTTGTGCTCGGGTATCCCGAAGAGCATGACGCCCGCCAGGTCTGCGTCCGCAGCCTCCACAGCCGCTTTGCGGAGCGTGTCAAGGGTGTGCTGTACGACGCCGGGCATGGAGCTGAGCGGACGCGGCTCATGCAGACCCTCAGCCACGAACATGGGCAAGATCAATTGCCGCGGCTCGAGGCTCGTCTCCGCCACCATGTGTCGTATTGCCGCGGTTGTCCGGAGCCTTCGTGGCCGGTCCTTAATCACTCCACTCCCTTAAAGTGTGGGCAAACGGCAGGTTTCGACGTCCGGAACCTGCAACTTGCCCACACTATTCTGCCAACACGGTACGCGAGGAGTTCAGACTTTCCGCCGAGTGCCGGGGCGACGCTGCGACGGCTTGAGAACCGGCTCGCCGGCTTCGGTGAAGGCGTCCCGCCGCTGCGCGGCGAAGCTGGCCAACGCGTCGGCAAGATCAACGACCGACGGCTTTGCAGCGATGACATCTACCCGCAGGCCGTGCTCCTCACAGGTTCGGGCCGTTGCCGGACCGATAACCGCGATGATCGTCGATGAATGCGGCTTGCCAGCGATGCCCACCAGGTTGCGCACCGTCGATGAAGAGGTGAACACCACGGCATCGAACTTGCCCGTCTTGATCGCCTCACGCACCGGCGCTGGAGGTGGGGTGGCTCGGACCGTCCGATACGCGGTGACGTCCTCGACTTCCCAGCCCAGGTTCCTGAGCCCCTCGGACAAGGTCTCGGTGGCGATGTCGGCGCGCGGCAGGAAGACCCGATTGATCGGATCCAGCACGTCGTCGTACGGCGGGAACTCGGCCGCCAGTCCGGCGGCGGACTGCTCACCCTTTGGCACCAGATCAGGCTCAATTCCCCAAGCCTGCAAGGAATTCGCAGTCACCTCGCCGACGGCTGCCACCTTCAGGCCGGAGAAGGCTCGCGCATCCAGGCCGTACTCCTCGAACTTCTCGCGTACGGCCCGGACGGCGTTGACCGAGGTAAACGCCACCCACTCGTAGCGGCCCTCGACCAGGCCTCGGATCGCCTTGTCCATCTGCAATGGACTGCGAGGCGGCTCGACCGAGATGGTCGGCACCTCTTCACTATGCGCGCCGTAGGTGCGCAGCCGAGCGACCATCGGTGCCGCCTGGTCCTTGGTACGCGGCACCAAGACCCGCCAGCCGAAAAGCGGCTTGGTCTCGTACCAGCTCAACTCGTGACGCTGTTCCGCCGCCGCTCCAATGATGACGTGCACCGGATCGGAGGCCGGAGCCCGGACGGACCTAACCGCAGCCACCAACCCATCCAGGTTGGTCGTCAGCGTGATCTGTTCGGTACTGCCGCCGTGCAGCGTGACCACGACATGATCATCTCCCGGGCGCCCGGCGGCCTTGGCTGCCTCAACCAGACTGCCAACTAGGGACACCACGGTGCTGACCACAATCGTCGCGGCAGCACCCCACTGCGACGTGCCGTTCTTGCTGAATTTGCCCTCGGTGACCGAGGCGAACTGCACACCTCCAGCGTGGATCAGGTCGATACCCGCGTACTCCGGAACCGCGGTAAGGCTGGAGACTCCAGGCACGACCTCGAAGTCGATGCCGCCGCGTACGCAGGCGGCGGCTTCATCGGCGACGGCATTGTCCAAGAACGGATCACCGGCGACGAGGCGTACCACGCGGCAACCTGTGGAGGCCTGCTTCAGCACGATCTTGGCTCGCGCCGATGGGCTCAACGACTTGCGCGCTTCGGTCAGTCCAAGGGTGATGACGTCAGCGTCCTTGGCGAGCGTGATGGCGGGATGAGCCAGAATTTCTCGCTGCCGATCGTTGTCCAGAATCACCGAACTCGCATCGGCGAGGGCAGCAATGGCACCAAGTGTTAGTAGATCAGGATCACCAGGCCCGGTGCCGACAAAGATCACCCGGCCTTTGGCAACGGGTGCGGTGGGAGTAGCTGAGGGGGAGGTCCGGGGCCTACGAGCCGAGGATGTACTCACTGACTTCTCGCGTTCTGTTGTCTCAGCTCGGCCGCCTTGCAGCGCTCCGAGCCCTAGGTTGTCAGACGGTTTGCTCCCGCAACTGCGCCAGTACCTCACCGGCTTGAGCGACCCCAAACTGCTGCGGATCGCTCGTTGATCCGTATGCATCCAGCCGTATCACTGGGCCTGCTTTGGTGGGTTCTGACAAGTTGCTCAGTAACGTTCTCCCAATTACCGCGGTCAGAGTCAAATCGAGACTTGTACCACGGACTGCCGTCACTGCTGCACGGGCCCCCACTGGTGCTGTACAGCCAGCCTCCAGTGCGGCCAGAAAACCCCGTTCTACAAGGGATTCTGCGTGCGCAACGGAGTTGTCGAGAGCTGCCAAATGGCGCCGCAGCTCAATGCTGAGAGAACGATGAATTTCTAACGCCAGGGCACCTTGTCCAGGTGCTGGAAGCATCACCTGATGATCAAGGATCTGTGCTGGCAGCTCGTTAATGACGAGGTCCTCGGTGGCTGCCTCTGACTCAACAAGCAGACCCAGCCGGCGCAAGCCCGCTGCAGCCAAGATCACGGCATCTACCTGGCCCGCTCGCGCCCGCTCGATTCGGGTCTCGACGTTGCCCCGAATCGGTACAACTTCTAGCCAGGAGTTGTGGCTCGCCGCCCAATCCAGGATCTGCATCGCGCGCCGTGGCGCCCCTGTCCCTACCCGGGCGTCTTTGGCAAGATCATCAAGTCGGCAGCCCACGAGAACGTCCCGAGTGTCCTCGCGCTCGGGGATCGCGATGATCTCCAACTCGTCCGGCTTTGCCGTCGGCAGGTCCTTGAGCGAGTGCACCGCGACATCGATCTCGCCTGTGTACAGAGCGTCGCGCACGGCGCTAACAAAGACACCTCGGCCGCCGATTTCGGTGAGGTGGCGCTGGTCGGCATCACCGGCCGTCGTAATGCCGACGAAGCTCGAGTCAATGCCGCCGACCGCGAGCGCGGCCGCCACCTGGTTCGCCTGCGCACGGGCGAGTGCGGACTTACGTGCGCCCAGGCGGATTGGTCGGGTCAACTGGGCCGCATGCATCAGGGCTGACGAACCATCAGGGTCCGACCTCTGGTGACATCACCGCTGCAACGGTTTGCGGGTCGAGGGCGAAGAGCTTCCGCAAAGCGTCGGCGTAATCGACAGCATCGGGCTCGCTAGACAGCTCCTGCACCCGTACGGTCGGAGCGTGCAGCAGCTTGTCGACGATCCTGTGCATGCTGCGCTGGACTTGCTGGCGTTCATGATCACTAAGCTGAGGCAGCCGAGCCTCGAGTCGCCGCAGCTCTGCCGACACCACATCCGAGGCCATGGAGCGCAAGGCAACCACGGTCGGGGCCACCTGGGCAGCCCGACGTAGGGCAAGGAAGTTGGCGACCTCTTCTAGAACCAGGTCGCGGGCATCTTCGATTTCCTGGGCGCTGGCGCCGTCGGGCTGGTCGGTGACGAGGCGGTCCAGGTTCACCAGGCAGATGTCGTGTTCTGCCACCTCGGGTGCCACATCAGCCGGCAGCGCCAGATCGACGACGCCACGCACTGGCGTGCCCGCCAGGTCCTCGACGCCGATCGTGAGTGTTCGTGCTCCGGTACATGTCACCAGCACGTCCGTGGCGGTCAGTGCATCGGGGAGGTCTGACAGGGCGACAGCCTTGCCGCCGACGGCCTCAGCCAGGCGTTCGGCGCGAGCCAGCGTCCGGTTCGCACACGTCACGGATGCGCCATCGGCTGCTGCGGTTCGGGCAGCGAGACCCGCCATCGCCCCGGCTCCAACGACCAGCACGCGGCGGCCGGCTAGTTCACCGATCTCCTCGTTGAGCAGCCCGTACGCGGCGCTCACCAGCGAACGACCCGCCGCGCCAATGCCGGTCTCGGTGTGAACCCGTTTGCCGACCCGGATCGCCTGCTGAAATAGCGAATTCAACACCGTACCGACGGTCTCGTGGGCTTGGCTCAGCGCTAGGGCGTTCTTGACCTGGCCAAGAATCTGGCTCTCTCCGACGACAAGGGAGTCCAGACCGGACGCCACCGAGAAGGTATGGGCGACCGCACCTTCATCGAAGAAGACTGCGCACGATGAGCGGAGCTCGCCTGGCCGCAGACCGGCGACATCGGCAAGTGCCTGGGTGGCATCGTCGAGGGCGCCGTGGAATCGGGAGACGGAGGCATACAGCTCGGTTCGGTTGCAGGTCGACAAGACCACGGCCTCATTGATGTGCTCGGAGTCGACAAGCTGCTGTGCGAGCTTGGCCGAAGCCGGAGAGTCGAGGGCAAGCTGGCCAAGATGAGAAACCGACGTCGACTTGTGCGAGACGCTGACCACCAGGATGCTCATCAGCTCGTCCTCCTGCTCTTGGCCAAGACCTGGCTGTCATCGGTCTTGCGCTGCTCGTGATAGGCGAGGATCTGCAGTTCCTGGCCTAAGTCGACCTTCCGGACGTTGACCCCCTCGGGCACCACAAGCACCGTCGGCGCAAAGTTGAGGATGCTCGTTACACCTAGATAGACCAGCCTGTCGGCGACAGCCTGGGCCGCATCGGCCGGAGTCGCGATTACCGCGATCACCGCGCCCGTGCGGGAAACAACCTCCTCCAGTTCGCTGAGATCGCAGATCGCCAGCCCATGAATCCGCTTTCCCACAAGATCGGGCGAGGTATCGATCAGGCCGACGACGCGAAACCCGTGGGAGTAGAAGCCGGAGTAATTGGCCAGGGCGGTACCAAGATTGCCTAGGCCAACAATGATCACCGGCCAGTCATGCGCTGAGCCGACCACGCGGCCGATCTGAAACCGCAGGTACGCCACGTCGTAGCCGACTCCGCGGGTGCCGTACGAGCCGAGGTAGGAGAGGTCCTTGCGGAGCTGAGCTGAGTTGACCCCGGCCGCCTCAGCCAGCGCGCCGCTGCTGATGGTGTCAGTCTGCTGCTCTGCCAGCTGGTTGAGCGCTCGGAGATAGACCGGCAGACGCGCGACTGTGGCGTGCGGAATTCCCTTGAGCGTGGGGACCGCCCGCCAATGGTGGCCTGCCGCCGCCCGTTGCGGAGGCTCGGTCGGGAAGGTCTGCGACACGCAACTCCTGAATCGGCGCCCGGATCTGGTCCAAACAGCGCCACTCTAAGGCGTTTGTGAATGGCTGCACAAACGTCTCAGCGTGACCCTGGAGCGTACGTTTCCCACCGAATGTGCGGAGAGGTTGACCAAATCCCGCTCCACGCGCGCGTTTCCCACCAAACCTGCGCAAACGCCCGAAGCCGCGACCACCGGCTTAGCCGGTGCTATCCAGGGCTGCGAGATAGGCCCGGCCGCGTGGCGAGAGCCGATATCCGCGCTCCAGGGATTCGGTTAGTCCCAGAGCCTTGAGCCGACGTACCCGCAACTTGTACGCGCGGCGCTCCTGACCGACCTCGGCAGCGAGTTCGGTCGAGACGACACCCGGCAAACGTTGAATCTGCCGCAATGTGTTGCGGGTCCAGGCCTGATCGGCGGCACGATCCATCCGGTCGAGCTTGGCATTGAGCGTCGCAATGTCCGCCGCATCTAGGTTGTCGGTGCGCCGCAGCTCAATACGCGGATCCGGTCCGGCCAAGGCGATTCCAATCCGATAGACATCGCCGTTGCCCTTCGCGCTACACCACTTGATCAACTCAGCCACTGAGTCAAAGCCGGCCTCAGCAGCGTCCCGCTCGGTCAGCTGCTGTTCGTCGGCACGCGTAATGGAAGTCACCTCGACGACGCCAGCCGAAGTGGTGAATCGGGACCCGACTTTGGGTCGTACGACCTGCCAGCGGCGATAAGTACATGACACCCGACCATGCGTCAATCCGCGGAGCGTGGCAGCGGTGAACAGCATGGCGCTCAGCGACTCCGCAAGAGGGCGGCCTTGAGGCGCAGCGGATCCACGCGCCAAAAGTCATGCTGCGCGCCATCGACGAACGTTACGGGCACCTGGTCGGTGTAGCGCCGCAGCAGCTCAGGATCGCCATCGACATCCACGACCGCGTACCGCTCGCCAGTCTCGGCACAAACGGCCGCCACTTGTGCGAGCGCCACGTCGCAAAGATGGCAGCCCTGCCGGGTTAGTACGACGACCCGCTCCACCCGCTCGGCGAACTCGACCACGCCACCATCTTTCACGACGCGGGCGATGCGACCTCAGAGGACCGGCGGCTGCCGCGGCCAATCAGGGTGATGGCCAACAAAACGGCACCCCCGACGAGCGACAGCACCGACGCAATCACCGCCCGGATCTCGGGCCGAGTGAGCCTCATTTGGAGGACTTAAACGGATGTGTGATCAGGTATAGCCTCCAGCCAGCGAGGCCGGCGAATCGCAATAGACCTAAGCCTGGGACATTCCCCGCAAGACACCCTTCCTCACCTTGCCGGCAATCCCTCTGGGCAGCTCCTCGACGATCCAGACCTGGCTAGGACGCTTGAACTTCGCGAGTCGGGTGGCGCAATGCTCGTTGATCGCGGGCACACCTAGGCCTGCACCGGTGACAAATGCCACGACCTGCTCGCCAGTACGCCAGTGCGGCCGACCGATCACGGCCACAGACTCAACCTCCGGTAGCTCGGCTATTGCCTCCTCGACTTCGGCGGGATAGACGTTGAAGCCATTGACAATGATCAACTCCCGCGATCGGTCGACCAGAAACAGTTCACCGTCGATCAGGTAACCGACATCCCCGGTGGCGAACCAGCCATCCGTATCCGGACCGCCGCTGCCGTCTGGCCAGTAGCCCGAAAACATGTTCGGACCGCGGATCCAGATCTCACCCGGCTCGGCTGGTTCGGTGCCGTCGCCGATCCGGACCTCGATGCCCGGCAGCGGACGACCCACATGGCCGTGGCCTTGTACGTCACTACCGAAGGTCGCCGTCACACCGGGCGCGGCCTCGGTCAATCCATAGCCCTGCTCAACTCTCAGACCGGTACGTGCAGTGAACTGTTCACGAAGATCAACTGACAGTGGTGCTGCTCCCGATACGACCCTGGTCACAGAGCCGAGGCTGGCCACAGCGTGCTCGTCATCCAAAATCCGAGAAAGCATTGGGGGTACCACGGGGAGGTTCGTGATCTTCTCTGCTGCCAGCACGTCACCGCAGCCATCGAACCCATTCATGAGCACCAACCGGGCACCCGACATCACCCAACTGCCCAGCACCGCGTTCAGACCAAAGACGTGAAACAGCGGCAGCACGGCGAGCACGACGTCGTCGCGGTCGAGGACATGAAGGGATGCAACGTTGTGCACGTGACTCAGTAACGCGCGGTGAGTGAGCATCGCGGCCTTTGGTTCACCGGAGCTGCCGGCTGTATAGAGCAGGACCGCCAGTGCTTCAGGATCCCGCGGCGAGCTCACCGGTTGTGCGGTCGCGTCGGACAACTGGTCCAGGCCGTCGGATGTCAAAGCTATCTGATGGATTCCCTCCAGCGGTTGATTGGCCGCGGCGAAGAGCACCCGCGCCCCACAGTCGTTGATCATCCGCCGCAGTTCGCTGGCAGTTGACTCCGGATTGATCGGCACTGCGACATAACCAGCACGTAGCGTCGCAAAGTACGCCACGACGAATTCGATGCTGTTCGGTCCGCAGATTGCAAGTCGATGCCCCGCGAGCAGTCCGTGCGCAGACAATCCGGCAGCGACCGCGTCCACTCGGCGGTCCAGCTCGGCCCAAGTCATGGTGCGACGTACCGGCCTTGAGTGAACCAGTGCCACGGCCTTTGGCTGTGCCTGCGCTTGCCGTCTCACAAGATCGGCGAGGTTGATCTCCAACCATCCAGCGTCGATGGGTTCGACCGCCATCTCCTGGTCGCTCACCCAGCTGAGTCTGGCACGAACGTTGCTCAACCGGACATTATGGTGATGGCGTGAACAGACCGGAGGGCGCGATGGGCAATTCGGAGCATGCGCCCGCCGAACAAGTCGACCCTGTTGAATCCTTGCCGAGGGCCGAGCCGCTGCCGGAGACCGACGCATCAGCAATTTCGGTCGATCAGGACAGTCCTTTGGCTGCGGCCGGGCCGCTTGAGGTGACACCGGAGGATTTCGCGGAGAGCGTCGCTCAACAGGAACCGCTGATCCACGAGGATCCCACGGCGGCGGCATTTTTTGATCTTGATAACACGGTGGTCCAGGGCGCGTCGCTGTTCCAGCTCGCCAAGGGTCTGTATCGGCGCGGCTTCTTTCCGACCAGAGTGATCGTGAAGGGCCTCTGGTTGCAGGCCTACTTCCGCGTCGTGGGACGAGAGAAGCCGGGCCATATCGAGGATGTCCGCGGCGTGACATTGGGCTTCATCGAAGGGCACACCGTAACTGAGCTGACCGAAATTGCTACCGAGGTCTACGAGGAATCGATTGCCGAGCGCATTTGGCCAGGCACGAGGGCGATCGCTCAAATGCATCTCGATGTGGGTCAGCAGGTCTGGCTGGTTACCGCCGCGCCGGTGGAGATGGCCGGCATCATTGCCGCCCGCATGGGGCTTACAGGGGCACTGGGTACCACTGCGGAACACATCGACGGCGTATACACCGGCCGATTGAAAGGTGATCTGCTGCACGGCCCCGCCAAGGCTGAGGCTGTACGCGCCTTAGCCCGCGAGCACGGATTTGATCTTGCTCACTGCTTCGCGTACTCCGACTCCTACAACGACCTACCCATGCTTTCGCTAGTCGGACACCCGTGCGCGATCAACCCTGACGGCAGGCTGCTGGCGCATGCTGAGGAACTGGACTGGCAGGTTCAGGACTATCGGAGTGGCCGTAAGGCTGCGCGACTAGGACTGTTAGGCGCTGGTGCGGCGGGTGCCACGGCAGGTGCGGTGGCTACGGGCTATGCGGTGCGACGCGTCCTGAGGGGCTAGCACGACAGCATTAGCTCTTGCGGCTCATCACGTAGAGCAGCACGGTGGCCGCAACAAGATAGGCTGCATAGCCAAAGAAGCCGAGCACGGCCAGGCCCTCAGCCCGTCCGCTCCGGTTTGCGAACAAGCCCATCAAGATCACGGCCACCGCGAGTAGCGTCAAGGCGGCGGCGCCGACGTAGACGAAGCCTTTCAGCTGCTCCAGGTCAATGCGCCCAGGACTAGGCCTGTCCGTCGGACCAGTCTCATCCGCTGCGCGCGTGGGCCGGCGCAGTCTGACCACGACAACGGTGAACCCGGCGAATGCGAGCAAGATCACCGCCAACGCCCAGAACACGTGGCTCAGACTAGCTGCGGCTTCCCGCGGGTCGGCTCGGCTGCGCTTAGCGTCAGAGGAAAGCGCTGCGACGTTGCATGAGCAGCGCGTAGAGGGTCTGCTGGATCGTCTCACGCACCTGATCGGTGATGTTGAACACGATCATCGGGTCGTCGGCGGCACCGGGACCGAGTTCGTCGGTCGTGATGGCCTCGCCGAACTGGATGATCCACTTGCTCGGCAGCGGAATCATGCCAAGCGGCCCGAACCAGGGAAACAGCGGAGTGATCGGGAAGTACGGCACGCCCAGCGCCCGGGCGAGCGCCGGAGCTCTGGCAATCAGCGGGTAGATCTCTTCCGAGCCGACAATCGCAATGGGGATGATCGGCACCTGGGCCTGGATGGCGGCCGCGACGAACCCGCCTCGACCGAACCTCTGCAACTTGTAGCGATCGGCGTACGGCTTCCCGAGACCCTTGAAGCCTTCGGGAAAGACCGCCACCAACTGGTCGGATGCCAGCAGGCGTTCCGCATCCTCCTGGCAGGCCAGTGTGGTACCGGTTTTGCGAGCAAGATCATGGGAGTACGGTGTTTTGAAGATCAAGTCCGCGCCGAGCATCCGGACATGCCGGCCAATCTCGTCATAGACCACCGTCTGCAAGATCATTCCGTCGAGCGGCAGCGTGCCGGC
The DNA here is from genome assembly GCA_036519615.1 of Propionibacteriaceae bacterium. Lineage (GTDB taxonomy): Bacteria > Actinomycetota > Actinomycetes > Propionibacteriales > Propionibacteriaceae > Microlunatus. Next base: position 10,084 of record DATDKX010000125.1, on the reverse strand, counting down.
GTGATTGGCGACTAGCAGCGCTGAGCCATCGACAGGCAGATTCTCGGCTCCTCGAATCTCGACCCGGAACCAGGAATCGGCGAGCTGGCGTAGCACGGGGAGATAGATCTTGGTGGTGAACTCAGGATCGAATCCGAACTCATCAACGGCATAGTCGCCCTGGACCCGGCTACGGATGAAGGCCACTGTCTCATCCAGCGAATCTTCCCAGTCGACGCCCAAAGCCTCTGCCACGGACGCGAGGGCATGCAGCGGATCAGCGGCGAGGGCACCTAGCATGCTGGCCGGTAGCGACTTAAGGCTTCCCAACGATCGGGAGGTGAGTCGAATCAGCTCGTTCAGCAGAGCGCCGGGCGCCGACGTCGGCGGAGTCTCCTTTGAGCCCGGTCTGGGATCCGGTTCAGGCGAAGCCGGCGGTTGATTCCTCTTTGAAGCCCGACGCCCATGAGTAGCAGGACGGCCGGCGCGAGGGGCGGCTGGTGGGACCTCGGCGGCAGGTTGTGAACGACGGCGCGCTTTGGGCGATGCTAGACGCCTCGCCGAGACCGACGGGGAGCTCCGACTGCCGCGGCCCGCCTCGCCACCGCTGCCAAGCTGGATGATCTTCGCGTTAGCCACCGCGCACCGCCGCCAGTTTCAGTAGCCGGCTCACGGCGTCCAGCGCGGTGTCGACGCGCTCTGGGCTCAGCAAACCGGGCTTGGCGGCGTTGACAAATTCCTCCAGCGCAGCCACGCTGCTGAACTTCGGGACGAAGCCTGTCTCCGCAGTGAAACGGGACGTGTCCATAGCGCGACCATAGGTGAGCGCATCAATCTGATCAGTGGAAAAGTCCACCAGGTGCGCCCGCCGAACCAGCGTTGCCACCAACGGCGTTGCGGGTTGCGGCACCCCGATTGTGGGCCGTCCCATTTTGCGAAGCGCCTGGGTGAGCGTGACGATATCGGCTGCGCCGACGTTGAAGGTACCTGGAACATCGCGATTGGTCGCTAGCAGCAAGGCGGCAACAGCGTCGCTCGGATGCAGAAACTGGAGCCGCGCATCAAAGCCCATCACGCGCGGCACGACAGGCAGTGACAGGTACCTGGTGACGTGGCTGTCCACGCCGGCTCCCATCAGATTCGCGAGACGGAGCGTCGTGACCACTACATCGGGCCGTCGCCGGGCCAGTCCGCGGACGTAGCCTTCGATCTCAAGCGAATCCTTGCCAAAGCCGGTACGGGGCTGGGCGCGAGCCGACATGTCCTCGGTGAACTTCGCCGGATCCCGCGGGGATGCTCCATACACAGAGATCGAACTTTGTACGACGAGCTTCCGGACGGTCTCTGCCTTCTGGCAGGCGGCGAGCAGCTGCATGGTGCCGATGACGTTGATCTCCTTCATCGAGGAGCGGCCGCCAGCGCTGTCCGGGGTGGCCACCATCGCCAGATGCACGACCGTGTCGACCCCGCGGGTCGCAATCACTTTGGAAATAACGGGATTGCGAATGTCGGCACGGATGAAGTCGGCCTTACCCAGGTCGTGCCGCGGAGGAATCACGTCGATTCCGACAACCTCGGCGTCCTCCTCGGCAAGAGATCGGGCGAATCGGGCACCCAGGTCACGCGAGACTCCGGTGACGAGGACGACCTGTTCCCCGGCCATCAAGGTCTCCAGTCCGGGAGGCTACTTGCCCGCGCGGCGGCGCTGGATCCGTGTGCGCTTGAGCAGCTTGCGATGCTTCTTCTTCGCCATCCGCTTGCGGCGCTTCTTGATGACCGAACCCACTGAGGTACCTCTCGTTTCCGAGACGTCGCTGTGGTCCCGGACTTGATCAGTCGCCGGCGCCTGTCGCCGGGCAACTCCCGCATGCTACCGGGCGGTTCCAGATGATGCGAGTTGGAAGCTTAGATGCGCCCTGAGCCTGCCTACAAGTGCCCTGAGCCTGTCGAAGGGCACCCAAGGGGGTTTCGACAATCTCAGCCCGCAAACTAGTCCCGTGACCAGCTACCTCGACGACTTTTCTCCCGGCAGCGGGCGGCGCAGCCAGCCGCGAGCTTGGCTGGCGACCGACGCACCCATGCTCAGCCTGAACGGAGATTGGAAATTCCGCTGGTCACCGGGCGCGTATGACCTGGACGAGTCCGCCGCGGATCCCGATTTCGACGATTCGGCGTGGGACACCATTCCGGTGCCGTCGCATTGGGTGCTGCCCGGCACCTCTGCGAAGGCGGCGGAAGGCGCGTACGGACGGCCGATCTATACCAATATTCGCTATCCGTTCCCGATCGACCCACCACATGTTCCCGATGAAAACCCGACCAGTGATCATCGCCGCAGCTTCGAGCTGCCGGACTGGACGGCCGAGCGGGTGCTGCTTCGCTTCGACGGCGTCGAATCGGTCTACCGCGTGTGGCTGAACGGCGTCGAGATCGGGGTTGGCAAGGGCAGCCGGCTAGTGCAGGAGTTCGACATCAGCGATGTTGTGCGCCCAGGTCAGAATGTGATCTTGGTACGCGTCCACCAATGGTCCTCGATGAGCTACCTGGAGGATCAAGATCAATGGTGGCTGCCCGGCATCTTCCGTGACATCACCGTACTGAGCCGCCCGCCGGGGTCGGTGGATGATCTTTGGTTGCGCACCGGGCATGCGCCGGACGGCACGGGGTCGATTGATCCGGAGATCATCGCCGGGGAGCAGGCATATCCGATCGAGATCGAGATTCCCGAGCTCGGCGTCCTGCAGCGCTTCACAAACCCGAGCGAGCTGGCAGCATTCTCTGTCGGGCAGGTGGAACCATGGAGCGCGGAGGTTCCGCGGCTCTATGAGGCACGAGTGAGCTCTGCGGGCGAGACGCTGCGTCTACGGTTGGGCTTTCGGCGCGTCGTAATTACCGGCGACATCCTTGAAGTCAACGGGCGACAGGTGATCTTCCGCGGCGTAAACCGACATGAGATCAACTCCGCTAAGGGCCGGATGTTCGACGAGGAGTATGCCCGAGCCGACTTGATCATGATGAAGCGGGCAGGTGTGAATGCGATTCGCACCAGCCACTATCCACCCCATCCACACGTACTTGATCTTGCGGATGAATTGGGCTTCTGGATGATCGATGAGTGCGACTACGAGACGCACGGGTTTGAAGTTTGTGGCTGGCAAGGGAATCCGAGTGATGATGCGCGGTGGGAAGTGGCGTGCCTAGACCGCATCACGCGTACGGTCGAACGTGACAAGAATCATCCCTCGGTGATCATCTGGTCTCTCGGCAATGAGGCTGGGACCGGCCGCAACCTTGCCCTGATGGCGGACTGGGTGCATAGCCGAGATCCCGCTCGGCCAGTGCACTACGAGGGCGATCACATCTGCGCGTACGCCGACATCTATTCGCGGATGTACCCGAACTACCTGGAGACCGAGGCCATCGGCAGTGATCGCGGTTTCATCTTCTACCTCCGTGATTCCGATGATGCGGAGCGGGTCCGCAGCAAGCCGTTCTTGATGTGCGAGTACGCCCATGCCATGGGCAATGGTCCGGGTGGCATGCAGATCTACGACGAGCTGACCGAGCGCTACTCGCGGCTGCACGGCGGCTTCATCTGGGAGTGGCGTGATCATGGACTGCTGACGCGTACGCCTGGCGGCATTGAGTTCTACGCGTACGGCGGTGACTTTGGCGAGGTGCTGCATGACGGCAACTTCGTCATGGACGGGATGATCTTGCCCGACGGTACGCCGACGCCGAGTCTGGCCGAGTTCAGCCGGGTCAACCAGCCGATCGTTTTCAATCTTGACGGCAACCGCCTCACCATCCGAAGCCGCTACCACACCCTGGCCACGGACCAGCTGCGCTTCGTCGCTGTCAAAGAGGTGGACGGCAACCCGGTGGCCGAGGCAACGGTCGACGTACCGAGCATCCAGGCGGGTGAGTCCGATGTATTGACCCTGCCTGATGATCTTGTGAGATCTGGCGACGGCGAGACCTGGCTGACGCTGCGGGCCGAGCTGGGCGCAGCGACGGGTTGGGCCGATCGCGGCCACGAGGTGGCCTTCGGGCAGTTTGAGTTGACTGCGCCCGGAACGATCTCGACAGCAGATCTCGACAGGCTGAGCCCGCATGATCGGCCGGCGCCCACGCAGCAGCCGAAGGAGCCCAGCATCACGCTGGGTGACGCCCAGTTCGACGCCCGGACGGGCCGGTTGCTCCGGCTCTTCGGGATGGAAGTCGACGGTCCACGACTCGAGTTGTGGCGGGCACCGACCGACAACGACCGCAGCAGCTTCCGGGGCTCCTTCGAATTGGCCCTGCCCGAGGAGACCCACGGAGAGGGCGCACCCGGACCGTCATCCGAACAGCGCTGGCGCGAGCATGGCCTGGACCGGCTCGTGCACCGAGTTGATCAGATCCGCTACGACCATGATCAATTCCAGGTCCAGTTACGAGTTGGCACCGCCGGCAGCAACCTTTTCGTGGATGTGACCTATCACTGGTGGCTGACCGAGGGCCTTGCCCTGCTGGTGAATGTTGTGCCGTCCCCGGGCTGGGACTGCACCTGGCCGCGGGTCGGCGTACGGTTCGACCTGCCGCCGGAATTGCGGAATGCCAGCTGGTTCGGTACCGGCCCGAATGAGTCCTATCCCGACACTCGGCAGGCCGCCCGGGTCGGCCGTTTCGCGGCCGACATTGATCATCTGAATGTCGCCTACTCGCGGCCGCAGGAGACCGGACACCGCAGCGAGCTGCGCTCGCTCGTGATCTCCGATGAGACAGCCGCCCGGCTATGCGTCAGCACCTGGCCGAACCACCAGTGGCACCGCCCAGGCTTCACCTTGACCGCGTACCCGCCACAGCAGTTGGATCGGGCTCGCCATCCCTACGAGCTTGGCCCAAGTGATCAGGTTTATTTGTTTATCGATGACGCGGTGCACGGAATCGGCTCACGCGCTTGTGGCATGGATGTGCTGCCCGAGCATGCGCTGTGGCCGAGTGTGCGGCGGTTTGCGATGGAGTTTCGGGAGCCCTAGCCGGCGCTGAAGTAGGCGTGCTCTAGATACGTATTGAGCGCCTTCTCGGTTACTCGGAAGCTGCGACCAAATTGCACAGCTTCGAGTTGCCCGGAATGGATCAGGCGATAGACCGACATTTTGGAGAGTCGAAGGATCGCCGCAACCTCGGCTACAGTGAGGAATTTGCCGGCTTGCAGGTTGCTGGCCAACGGGGTCGGACCGCCTGGCTCTGCCGACGTGGACTCGTCGCTCATCATCTGATTCCCATTTCTGCACCCGGTCTGCGCTGGCTTCCCCTCCAGTCCTCCTGGGTACGGAAGTGAGAATAGTGGCAATCGGGGCTGTTGGTACAGTAGAGGCCCAGAAAATTTGGGCGACACGCAGCGGAGGTCATTGACGATCAGTTCATTCCTGCCGAGACTGCGCCCAGCCTCTTGCTCACAGGCTTGGATCAAGACCCAACTCAGGAAACACAGCTTGTCGGGTAGCCAGGATCGCTTGATCGACCCGACTCCCCGGCGTAAATCCCTCCTCAAAGGGGCGGAAGGTGGCAGCAGCGCCGTCAGACATCGTTAGCGGCGCTGACTCCCCCGCCTCGGCTCGCCAGGTCTCTGGTACGGGCGTACTCGGATCGATCGGCTCGCCGCTGACGATGGCGAGCAGATGAGTCCAAGCCCGCGGCACCACGTTGAGCACCGCATACCCGCCGCCGCCGGTGGAAACCCAACGGCCTTCACACAGCTCGTCGGCCAGTCCCGCCAGCGCCAGGTACGACGCGCGCTGCCCGTCGAGGGAGAGGTTCAGGTCGGCGAGCGGATCACGTCGGTGCGAGTCGCAGCCATGCTGGCTCACCAAAACCGTCGGCTTGTGCACCCGAAGGACGTGCGGCACGACGGCATGAAAGGCGCGCAACCAGTCAGCGTCAGTGGCGCCCGGAGGGAGCGCGATGTTCACCGCTGTGCCCTCTGCCCCTCGGCCGCCGATCTCGTTGGGAAAACCAGTTCCAGGGAAGAGGTACGCCGGCGTCTCGTGCAGGCTGACCGTCATCACCCGTGGCTCGTCGTAGAAGATCGCCTGCACGCCGTCCCCGTGATGAACGTCCACGTCGACGTAGCCCACTCGGTCACAGCCGTTGTCCAGCAGCCAACGGATGGCAACCGCGACGTCGTTGTAGACACAGAAGCCGCTGGTATAGCCGGGCATTGCGTGATGTAGGCCGCCGCTGATATTGCAACCGCGCTGCACATCGCCGGTCCACACCCTGCGTGCCGCCTCGACGCTGGCCATCGTGATCCACGCGGCGATCTCATGCATTCCGGGAAAGACCGGGTTGTCGCTGGTTCCGAGCCCATACTGCTGGTTCGGTTCGCCGCGCTGCACGGCGGCGATGTAATCGGATGTGTGAACGGTCTCCAGCAGTGCAAGATCAATATCGGGTGGTGGCACGATCTTCAGCCGGTCGAGAATACCAAGCTGGCGGGCCAACGAGATGGTGTTAATCACTCGGCCGGGCGCCATCGGATGATCGGGCCCGAAGTCGTACTTGGTTAGGTCGTCAGAGAAGACGAGAAGCCCGCTCATCCGCTGCCGCCGCCCGCCCCGCTCGACGTTGTCGTGCCGGCCTCGTTCGGCTTGCCCTGCCGGTCGTTCTCGCGAGCAGCAGCGGCAAGTTCCCGGCTGCGGTCGCGAGCGGCTTCCATGGCAACAAGAAACGCCGCTCGCACCTTGTGATCTTCGAGCTGACGTACTGCGGCTGTTGTAGTACCGCCTGGTGAGGTGACGCGCTCCCGCAAAACAGTCGGATGCTCTCCGGTCTCACGCAGCAGCTTCGCCGACCCGAGCATCGTCTGGACCACAAGCTCGGTTGCTGTGGTCCGAGGCAGCCCCAAATGGACGCCTGCCTCGATCATGGCCTCAACCACAAAGAACAGGTATGCCGGACCCGTGCCTGAAATTGCGGTCACCGCGTCCTGGTATCGCTCCGGCACGGTGATCACTCGTCCCGTAGCGGACAAGATCTCGGTCACGCGGTCAAGATGATCTTGCGTGCTATGCGATCCCGGAGAGATGGCGGCCATCCCCTCATCCACCTGAGCCGGCGTATTCGGCATGACCCGCACGACAGCAACTCCTTCCGGCAAGCGAGATTCGATGAAGGCGCTGTCGACACCCGCCGCAAGCGACACCACAAGTGCGCCCGGCTTGATCGCCGGTGAGATCTCCGCGAGCAGGTCACTCATGTCCTGCGGCTTGACGACCAGGAGCACTGTTTCGGCATCCGCCACAGCCTTGGCGTTTTCCAGCATCTGGATGCCGTAACGAACGGTCAGATCCTGCCGCCGTTCTGGCCTGCGGTGGCTGGCAACAATTTGATCAGGATGCCAGCCGGCTCGAAGCAACCCCGAGAGCACGGTCTCCCCCATAACACCGACACCCAAGATGGCCAGCGGATGACCGCTGGACGCCAAATTCGTTGCTGTCACAGGGTTCCGGCCTGTCCGCCCGCCACCAGCTGGCTGCTGACCAGCTCAGCGATCTGCACGGCGTTCAGCGCGGCGCCCTTACGCAGATTGTCGTTCGAGATGAACATGATCAAACCCTTATCAGGCGGCGCGGCTTGATCGGCGCGGATTCGCCCGACGAAGCTCGGGTCCTGGCCGGCCGCGTCGAGCGGCGTCGGTACGTCCATGACCCGAACGCCCGGAGCGCGAGTCAACAACTCGGTCGCCTGCTCCGGGCTAAGGTCGTCGGCGAACTCGGCGTGGACGGCGAGGGAATGCCCGGTGAAGACGGGCACGCGTACGCAAGTGACGGACACACGAAGATCAGGAATGTGCAAGATCTTCCGCGACTCATTGCGGAACTTCTGCTCCTCGTCGGTCTCCCCTGTGCCGTCGTCAACGATCGATCCGGCAAGGGGAAGGACGTTATAGGCGATGGGCTTGACGTACTTGTCTGGCTTGGGGAAGTCGAGAGCCTGACCATCTAAGGTCAGTTCCCTGGCCCGATCGACAACCGCCTTGGCCTGACCATCGAGCTCATCGACCCCGTCACCACCTGATCCGGACACCGCTTGATAGGTCGCGACTTGGAGGCGTACCAGGCTGGCGGCGCGATGCAATGGGGCGAGTACGGGCATCGCTGCCATGGTGGTGCAATTCGGGTTGGCGATGATGCCCTTGGCCGGGCGGATCGCATCCTCAGGGTTGACCTCCGACACCACCAGCGGAACGCCCGGATCCATCCGCCACGCGGAGGAGTTGTCGATCACAATCCCGCCCGCGGCCGCCACTTTGGGTGCAGTGATCCGCGAGGCGGCCTTGCCCATCGAGAAGATGGCGAGGTCGAGCCCGGTGAAGTCGGCGGTGTCGGTGTCCTCGACGACGATCCCATCATCGCCCCAAGGGAGGCGCCGGCCCGCTGATCGAGCCGATGCGAAGAACCGCACATCCGTGAGCGGAAATGGCCGCTGCTCGAGCAGGCTCCGCATGACGCCACCTACCTGACCCGTGGCGCCGAATACCCCAACACGCATGCCGACAAGCCTAAGTCCTGGCTGCAGATCACCTTTTCTATTCCAGACATGTCTTGTCTTGGGCCGACGTACTGCTACTTGCACACAAGTAGAGCGTCAAGGTGCATCCGCCCAACTAGCGCCACGGGCAACCGGCCCAGGCATCTGCGGTCTGCCTCCCAATGCGACGGTGCCGCCGACTCCTCCCTTGCGGGCTAATCGCACGCTGCCCTAGGGTGCATTTGTGGAGTGACCTTGATCACGGAGAGCGCAGCAGCGAACTCGCCGGAAGGGAGCCAAACATGGCTGTTACTGACGTGGTAGAGCTCGAGGAGGAGATCGGCTCCCAGCGGGAGGGCCACAGGCCACTGATGTCATTCTCGACGATCCTGATGATGAACGTCGGGTTTTTCGGCGTTCAATTCAGCTTCGGCTTAACGCAAACAGCAGTAAATCCATTATTCACTTTCATCGGCGCCAAGCCGGAGCAATTGCCTATCCTTAACTTGGCTGGACCGGTGACCGGTCTATTTATCCAGCCGCTAATCGGTGCAATGAGCGACCGAAGCTGGAGTCCCAGGTGGGGTCGGCGGCGCCCATTTATCTTAGCGGGCGCTTTCCTGTGTGTGATCATCTTGCTGCTATTTCCGTTCGTCTCGACTTTGTGGCTGGGTGTGCTCTGTCTCTGGCTCCTTGACGCCGGCAACAACACCTCAATGGAGCCTTACCGAGCGTTAATCTCCGACAAGCTGCCAAAATCCCAGCTTGCTCGCGGTTTTCTGACCCAAAGTCTGTTCACTGGCGCTGGCGCCGTGTTGGCCAACTTATCTTTGTTTATTTTCCAGAAGCTACTGGGTGGCACTGCCGCTAATGGCGTGCCGTACTGGGTTTACACCTGCTTCGCGCTCGGCGCCGTATGCATCCTTGCCACAGTGCTCACGGCGATGCTGCGCACGAAGGAAATTCCTCCGTCGGAGGAAGAGCTTGCTGAGCTTCGTGCAGCGCCCAAAGGAGTGGGGCACTTTGTCTCCGACATCGCGGCGGCCGTGCGAGAGATGCCCGTCAGCATGCACAAGATCGGTTTGGTGTTCGTCTTCCAGTGGTACGCCATGTTTATCTACTGGCAGTTCGTGGCCGTTAGCGTTGGCGAATCGGTGTTCAACACCGCGCCCGAGCAGCCGGGATGGGACGCGGCGGTTGGTTGGTCTGGCTTGATGAACGCCACCTACAACTTCTTTACGATGGTCACTGCTCTGTTCCTGGTGGTCTTCTGCCAGCGCTACGGCGGTAAACGTGTGCACGCCGTCTGCTTGGGACTCGCGGCTGTGTCGCTGGCAGCTCTGTCACAGATCAGTAGTCAATGGCTGAGCCTAGTTCCGATGATTGGCTTGGGCATTTGTTGGGCCAGTATGGTCGGAGTTCCTTATCTTATGGTGGCGAGCATGGTGCCAAGAGCTCGCACGGGCGTCTACATGGGCATTCTCAACATGATGATCGTTGTTCCAATGCTCGTGGAAACTTTTACTTTCGGCTGGATCTTCAAACACCTGTTGGGTGGAAAGGGCACCAACGCCATATTGGTGGCTGG
>DATDKX010000124.1:0-3897 GCA_036519615.1 Propionibacteriaceae bacterium | reverse complement strand
GACTTTCTCACTGTCGCGTGGGAACGGGTGAGGGGTAACCAGGGTGCGCGGACCGCCGGAGTGGACCGGGTCAGCCCGGCGTCGATCGCCGAGGGTGTTCAGGTCGTTGAGTTTTTGGGGCGGGTGCGGGAGCAGTTGAAGTCCCGAGCCTTTGCTCCGCTGCCGGTGCGGGAGCGGTTGATCCCCAAGCCGAACAGCAGCAAACTCCGCAGGCTCGGCATTCCGACCGCGATGGATCGGGTGGTTCAGGCGTCCCTGGTGTTGGTGTTGGAGCCGATCTTTGAGGCGGATTTCAAGCCGGTCAGTTACGGCTTTCGCCCCAGACGTCGCGCTCAGGACGCGATCGCTGAGATTCACACCTTCGGTTCCCGGAACTATCACTGGGTCTTTGAGGCTGACATCGCAGCGTGTTTCGACGAACTCACCCACTCGGCTGTCATGGATCGGGTGCGGCTGCGGATCGCCGACAAACGTGTCCTGGCCCTGATCAAGTCCTTCCTGAAGGCGGGCGTGATGTCCGCCGACGGGATGATCAGGAACTCAGACACCGGCACCCCGCAAGGCGGCATCGTCTCGCCGCTGCTGGCCAACATCGCCCTGTCGGTGTTGGACGAGCACTTCTGCAACAAGTGGGATGCTCACCGCACATCCCAGCGACGAGACACGCACCGCAAACGCGGCGGCGCCACCTATCGGATCGTCCGCTACGCAGACGACTTCGTGATCATGGTGGCAGGCACCAAAGCGCACGCGGACGCACTCTGGGACGAAGTGGCGCAGGTAATCGCCCCGCTGGGGTTGCGCCTGTCCGCAGAAAAGTCTCGGGTATGCCACCTAGACGAGGGGTTCGACTTCCTCGGGTTCCGCATCCAGCCGCGCCGCAGAAGAGGAACCAGCAGGGCCAGCGTCTACACCTACCCGTCGAAGAGATCCTTGCTTTCGATCATGGGGAAGGTTCGGGCGTTGACCAACAAGGCACGACATCACTCCCTTGCTGATCTGCTCGGGCGCCTCAATCCGGTGCCCCGTGGGTGGTGTTCCTACTTCCGGCACGGCGTGTCCAAGGCAACGTTCGGATACCTCGATTCCTTCGTATGGCACCGGGTTACCCAATGGTTGCTCAAAAGGCACAAACGAATCACGTGGGCGGAGCTCCATCGCCGGTTCCTGACCGCAAGGCCAGGCAATCGACCGGCGCTGGACGGGATCATCATGTTCGACGCGGCGACGGTGCCAGTTACCCGCTACCGCTGGCGCGCGAACAACATACCCACACCGTGGACTAGCAGCGCAGGAGTCCCCGCTCCTGCACAGCAGCGGCAATCCGTGGAGCGCCGGATGCGATGAAAGTCGCACGTCCGGTGCGGAGGGCGGGCCGGGGAAACCGATCGGGAGTGATCCCGACACTGCGCCCCGGTCCGACCCCTACATCATCGGTAAGGACCAGGGCTCGGCGATCGGCACCCTCGTGGAACGGCAGACCAGGATGGTCCGACTGCTGCATCTTCCTCAGCGAGACGGCGACACCCTGCACGACGCACTGAAGGCGCGCCTGGCGGACCTGCCGGCGACGCTGCTGCGGTCGATCACCTGGGATCAGGGAACCGAAATGGCCCGTCACCTCACGATCGCCCAATCGCTTGGTGCGCCGGTCTACTTCTGCGACTCCCGCTCACCCTGGCAGCGCGGCTCGAACGAAAACACCAATGGGCTCCTGCGTGACTACTTCCCCAAGGGCACTGACCTGAGCAAACACTCGACGCAGCACCTCCTGGCCGTCGAGAACGAGCTCAACAACCGGCCCAGACTCGTCCTCAACGACCGGGCGCCGGCCGAGCTCTTCGGGGCGCTGCTAACCTCCCAGAACCGTCTATGTTGCGACGTTGACTAGAACCCACCTTGCCGTCAGAGGGTCAATTTTCGGTTGCCGTTGACATTCGTTTCGCAATGCTGCTTGCCGCTCTCGTCTCGATAGCGCACCCGGTATCTGGTAGCCAAGCGGAGGCGGCCAGAGCCGTCAGGCTGCTGAATGCGACGGCGCTCGATGTGGCCCATGCGGCTATTCCCGTGAGGATCGACGTCGGTCGGCCTGCCGTTCCAGCCAGGCCTCGACGGCGGAGTGGCGACAGCGATCGTCTCGGCCGACGCGGTACCCTGCCGGCCCCTCACGCGATGACGCCGGCCATAGACCGTATCGATCGGTACGCTAGAGCATGGTCGATAGATCCGCGATCGTCATGAGTCGCTCGTCGGCAACCTCGTTCATACCTGCTCCGTTCTGGTTGGGGACTCGACCTTCGTGAGCTGTGTTGCACCGGTTTGGCATGCATGTCGAACCCTTATGCGCAGCCAGCCAGCGTGAGCGTTCGGCTGGGTCCACGAAAGATCGCGTCGAACTAGGCCGATTAACGGCGCCTGGAGTTCGCCTCGAGCTACCTGCATTAGACAGGGCAGCGACCCCGAAGATTGGATCGGAGCTGTTCCAGTCGGCGCGGCCCCGCCAGCGACGGGGGTTGCGAAAACAGCACCTGCCCGAAGCGGCTGCGTGCAGGACGACGTTGTGGCGCTGCGGCGACCGTCCTGCTCCCCGCGCGCTCCCTCAGCTCATGTCGTCGCTGGAATCGAACACAAGGAGGTAAGGTGTTTATCCTAGTCAGAACGCATTTGATCTTGTGTCCCCAACGGGGTTCGAACCCGTGTTGCCGCCTTGAAAGCGCGAAATGTGGGATTTCTCTAATGTTTTAAAATTTGTCATTATTGCTCAAAACTACCCATGACTAGGGGTTTGACCAGGATGCAGTTCGTTGGCAGGTTGTTCTGACTTTTACTATTTTGCGGTGGCGTGCGTCCCGCACGCTCCCTCGATCCGCGGCCTGATATGTAGGACCACATGATCAGTAAGACTAGCCCAATATCGGCCACCGCTGCGTATTCAACAGGAAATGCTCTCTCATCGCCGTCGGCCTAATATGTACCGTTCTCTCTGCTGGGAGATCGAATCACTAGGCGGATCGCCGCGCCATCGCCCGGCCGACTATCAAGTTGCGATTCTCTCAATGCCGCCGCCGACTGCTCGTTAGCTGATGAGCGGCTGATCGTGGATGCTGAGTTGTCGTCCCTATCACGGAAGTTGCATGAGTATACGATCACTCTCTGTGACCGGCCACGAAAAGTCTTCACGCTGAACCCGACTTGGCCGTGTCAACGGCAGCTCAAGGTTGATCCTGACGGCACGGGGGTTCCAGTACTTGTCGCAGCACTCCGGCTAGATCAGAGCTGCGGATATATGGGACGACGAGCCCCGAAGCGGAAGCTCGAACTAACAGTTGATCATGGGCGGGATCGGCATGGCGAGGCCTGTCGCCAAGTGCATCGCGCTCAGGACCTCCGTTTTAAAGAGCTCCGATATTGCCCTGGCATCTCGTCGAGGAGCCGTTCAATATCGAGCTGTGATAGATAACATTGGGGGCTTTTGGCGTTCCGTCGGCAATGCAACTGCGGTCGCTGGATTGAATTGCAGACTATTGTCGACGATCGCAGCAGCCAGCACTGGCGGAGCGCCAAGACAGCTTGCCGGGTTGTGGCGCCGGATAGATCGCTGGCCAGAAGGTCGGAGACCCACTGTCGAACGCCATTGGTGATCGCTCGCAGCGCGCGCTCGCCGAGGAGCGATAGAAGCCGCTTCTGCATGGTGATCTCGCGCTCTGTTCCGATTCAGCGCACCGTCACCGCTATCGTCCCGCTCACCCCGAGGCCGGACATATGGAAGAGCTCCAAGTAGTAGGTCCCTGCCACACAATCGGGCCAGGTCAGTACAGTCTCCTGCCCGATGGTCGCCCGCTGCGACTGGGCGGTGTCGACGGCCCAATCCACCTCCCGATGCAAGGTCACTGTTAT
>DATDKX010000123.1:0-2369 GCA_036519615.1 Propionibacteriaceae bacterium | reverse complement strand
GTCGCCCTCGCGCTGGTGACCTGGTTCTCCGGCGCCGCGATCTGCATCTTGATCGGTGCGTGCGCGGGACCGGCCTTGGCAGAGGACACCGGGCGAGTCGGCAGGCTCATTCGCGGCGGCGAGTCTGGGACGCTGACCGCCGGTGCGCGCCCGCCACTCCCACCACCCGCACGCGAACTCGGCATTCGCGATGCGTTCCGCAGCACCGAAGGCTCGTGACGGGCAGAGCTCAGGAGTATCCGGTGAGCTCCTGGCCAGGCCTGATGTTGGGTAGCGGGCCGCGCTCTGCATCAGCGCGCCGAGGCGCTTGGCGACCGGCCCCGAGCAACCAGGCGCAGCTCGACATCCAGATCATCCGATTGTTCCGACTGCCGCTACGAAGTCGTCCGCAGCCTGAACAGGCCTTGCCGATCCCGCCGGACGGGGTGTGCTGCGATTCGTAATCGGAAGGGTCGTCGGTTCGAATCCGAGTTCCGGCTCTACCACCGACGATTGGCCCTCACCAGCTGCGCTGGTTGCAGCCGGTGCTTCATGCCAGCGGGCGACGTAGGGACGCCCGGCCGCTGTTATCGATAAACGTCAAGCGGGAACGGAGACGGAAGCGCGTGGCTAGCGATGATCGGTCGCCTGGTCACTGTCAGCGCAACATTCATACATTACGTGTGAGGTGTCCACGCCCCCGTCCCGGCTACGCTCACAACGATCGCGGGTCGTAACCAGAGACGATCGCAAGACAGATCCACCCCACATAAGTAGCCAGAACGGCGCGTATGGCACTGGCGCGCTGGCGGCGGGTGTCAGGATCTGGGCGAGTCAGCCTACTAGCGGGCATGGCAAAGGGGATCTGATGGGTGGTCTCACCGTTCTCGCGGTTGTCGTGGTGGCCTACACACTTGTGGCGTCAAAGCTCGACCGGTGGTTGATCACCGGCCCGATGGTGTTCGCCGCCGCGGGCGCGGTCCTTGGTCCCGGCGGGCTGGATGTTTTTCCCCTCTCGCTGACCAGCGAGGCGGTCCTCACCATCACCGAGCTGACCTTGGCCCTGCTGCTGTTCTCCGATGCGTCGACGGTCCGGCTGCGGGACGTCGAGGGCGATGCAGGTCTGCCCCGCCGGCTGCTGTTCATTGGGCTGCCGCTCACAGTGATTGCGGGCGCGCTGCTGGCCCACCTCATCTTTCCCGAGGTCGGGTGGGCGGCGGCAGCCTTGATCGCCACCACCCTGGCGCCCACCGACGCGGCGCTCGGCCTGGCGGTCGTCACCAACAAGGCCGTTCCGGTGCGAATTCGACGAGCGCTCAACGTCGAGAGCGGTCTCAACGATGGGATCGCGACGCCACTCGTCACCCTCTTCATCGCCATCGTCGCAGCCGAGGAAGGTCTCGCCGACACGGCATGGGGGCTCGAAGCGTTAAAGCAAATTGGGCTGGCGATAGTCGCCGCGGTCGTGGTCGGATACATCGGCGGGAAGCTGTTGGCCTTCGCCAACGAACGCGGATGGACCTCCGAGGTATCCGAGCAGATCGCCATTCTCGCCCTCGCGTTGCTCGCCTACCAGGGAGCCGTCACGATCGGCGGGAACGGATTCATCGCAGCGTTCGCCGGTGGCATCTTGTTCGGCGCCGCCACCAGACGCCGCCTGGCAGAACCCGTCCAGTTCACCGAGACGCTCGGATTGTCGGGCTCATTCCTGGTGTGGTCGATCTTCGGTGCTCTCTTCGTAGGAGCGCTGCTCACCCACGACCTCTCAGCTCAACCCATCCTTTACGCAATACTCAGCCTCACGGTAGTCAGGATGGTGCCGGTAGCGATCGCGCTCATCGGAACGCATCTGCGTCCGACCACCCTGGCATTCATGGGCTGGTTCGGCCCGCGCGGGCTCGCCTCGGTCGTCTTCACACTCCTTGCCCTGGAGGAGATCGACCCTAGCGGCGGCGGTGGGATGCTTCTACAGACCGTTACATGGACAATCCTGCTGTCAGTGGTGCTCCACGGCATCTCGGCGTCGCCGCTAGCTGCCCGGTACGGGGCTTCGATTGCGAAGGCAGGCGACATCCCGGAGAAAGCGCCCGCAGGTGAGCCTCAGATCCGGCTTCGGGACCTTGCGGGACGCCACCGCCTCGAAGAGCAGCAGGAACGAGTAACTTCATGAACTGCCATTGTGAGTTGCAGCAGGTCTGCCGCCGCTCGAGCAGAGCCAGCGACATCGGCTCGTCCGTCACTTTAGGTGGTGAAGCACTCCGGCTAGCAAGCCGGCGTCAGCTTTGGATGCTCGGGGTTGCAGCGGTCGGTCAGCATCCGCAACGAGCGGCCCGGCCAAGTGGGTGAGGCTGACCACGGGGGGGAGGGTGGATCCCGAGATCTCAGGCGGT
>DATDKX010000122.1:0-11559 GCA_036519615.1 Propionibacteriaceae bacterium | reverse complement strand
ACCGGGGTCGAACGAACCCATGTCTGGTCGGCGCAGGATTACGAGGCGCACGGCGGCGTGCCGTTCGTTGGCAAGCTGCCGCGTGGCGGAGGCCATGTCTATCTCGCTACCGGCTACAGCAAGTGGGGCATGACCAACGCGGTCGCGGCCGCCTTGCGCATCAGTGGTGAAATCCTTGATCAAGTACCGCAGTGGGCTCGCGTACTAGGAACTCGGGTGAGTAAGCCGGCAAGTGCGGTGCGATACTTCCGAGCCAATGCCGAGATGGGACTTGCAGCCACCAAAGGGTGGCTAGGGGCAGAACTCCACCCTCTCAAGGAGGAGGACAGGACCCCGGCGGAAGGCACCGGTGTTGTGGGTGCACAGCGAGGTGAGCCGGTCGCCATCTCGACGGTCGACGGTGAAACCTGCGCACTATCTGCGGTGTGTACGCACCTCGGCGGCATTGTCCGCTTCAACGATCTCGAGAAGTCTTGGGACTGCCCGTTGCACGGCTCGCGGTTCGCCGCCGACGGGACCGTACTGGAGGGGCCCGCGACGAGCGACCTCAAGCAGCGACCCGCCTGAGCTGGCTTGGTCAACATCCCACGCACACTGGGCGTCCGCCCGAGCCTGGCTCTTGACGGTCTCAGAATCGGTCATGGCACGTCGATGCGCGATTGCAACAGGTGGACTCGACTAGCATGAGCCTCTACTCGTCAAGTGAAAGGCTTGCCGTGTTGCCGTCCTCCGATGATCTCAGCCCAGTTGGTGTGCCGCATGCCTTCGAGACTCTCGGGCTGACCTTTGACGACGTGTTGCTTCAGCCCGCTGAGAGCGACATCATCCCGTCCGAGGTAGACACCGCGTCCCGGGTCTCCAAGCGCATTACGGTCAAGGTGCCGCTGATCTCCTCACCGATGGATACCGTCACTGAGGCCCGGATGGCGGTCGCGATTGCCCGCCAGGGAGGTCTCGGCATCATCCACCGCAACCTCTCCATCGAGGATCAGGCTCACCAGGTCGACGTCGTGAAACGCTCTGAGGCGGGCATGATTGAGGAGCCGATCACCATCTCCCCGAATGCCACCATCGGCGAAGCCGACGCGATGTGTGGCCGCTTCCATATCTCCGGGGTCCCAGTTGTCGATCGTGAACTCCGGCTGCTCGGAATTATCACGAATCGGGACATGCGTTTCGAGAGCGACCCATCGCGCCCGGTGGGTGAGGTCATGACCCCGATGCCATTGATCACCGGCGCGGTAGGAATCAGCCGTGACGACGCGATGCAGCTGCTGGCTCAGAACAAGATCGAAAAGCTGCCGTTGGTCGATGATCAAGGTCGGTTGAAGGGCTTGATCACGCTGAAAGACTTCGTCAAGTCCGGGCTGTACCCCGACGCCTCCAAAGATGATCAAGGCCGGTTACGCGTCGGAGCGGCGGTTGGGTACTTCGGTGACGCCTGGAAGCGGGCAATGGCGCTCATCGAGGAGGGCGTTGACCTGCTGGTAGTCGACACCGCGCATGGCCACTCCCAGGGCGTGCTGGAGATGGTGCGGCGACTGAAGTCCGACTCCGCTGCGGCAAAGGTCGACATCGTCGGCGGCAATGTGGCCACCTACGCCGGTGCGAAGGCCCTGGTCGATGCCGGCGCCGACGGCGTCAAGGTAGGCGTCGGCCCGGGCTCCATTTGCACCACCCGGGTGGTGGCCGGCGTCGGGGTGCCGCAGGTAACCGCAATTCATAATGCGGCGTTGGCCTGTCGTCCTGCGGGAGTACCGCTCATTGGCGACGGCGGCCTGCAGTACTCCGGCGATATCGCCAAGGCGCTCGTGGCTGGCGCAGACACTGTGATGCTCGGCTCCCTGCTGGCCGGCTGCGAGGAGAGCCCTGGCGAGCTGATCTTCATCAATGGCAAGCAGTACAAGACCTATCGCGGCATGGGCTCGCTCGGTGCGATGGCCACCCGCGGCCGCAGCGCCTCCTACTCCAGGGACCGTTACTTCCAAGGCGATGTCAGCTCCGACTCGATGCTGATCGCTGAAGGAATCGAGGGTCATGTTCCCTATCGGGGCCCCCTTGCCGCCGTTGCGTATCAGCTGATCGGCGGTCTACGACAGGCCATGTTCTATACCGGAGCATCAACAGTTCCGGAGCTGCAGGAGCGCGGTTCGTTTGTCCGGATTACGTCCGCGGGTCTGCGTGAGTCTCATCCTCATGACATCCAGATGACCGTCGAAGCGCCCAACTATTCCGGGTGATCTTGGGCAGAACTCCAAAGGAGGTAGCCCATGTTTGACGTGGGTCGCAGTAAGCGCGCCCAGCAGGCGTTTGCGTTCGACGACATCACCATCGTGCCGTCACGGCGTACCCGCGGCGAGGAGGAGGTCTCGCTGCAGTGGCGAATCGACGCGTACAGCTTCGACTTCCCGCTGCTCGCGGCGCCGATGGACTCGGTGGTCTCACCAGCCACGGCCATCCGAATTGGCCAGCTGGGTGGGCTGGGTGTGCTCAACCTCGAGGGCATTTGGACTCGCTACGACGACCCGCAGCCGCTACTCGAAGAGATCATCGCGGCAAAGGATCCGATCGAGGCGACCCGGCGGATGCAGGAGATCTACGCCGAGCCGATCAAGTCCGAGCTGATCGGCAAGCGTGTCGCCCAGATTCGGGAGGCGGGAGTGCCAACCGCCGGTGCGCTTTCGCCGCAGAATACCCGAGCGTACGCCCAAGCCGTGGTGGATTCCGGCGTCGACTTTTTCGTCATCCGTGGCACCACCGTCTCCGCCGAACATGTCTCTTCTGATCTTGAGCCGCTAAACCTCAAGAAGTTCATATATGAGCTAGATGTGCCAGTGATCGTCGGCGGCTGCGCAACCTATCAAGCTGCGTTGCACCTCATGCGTACCGGCGCCGCCGGTGTCCTGGTTGGATTCGGCGGTGGAACGGCGTACACCAGTCGCTCGGTGCTCGGGGTCGCGGTCCCGATGGCGTCGGCTGTCTCTGACGTGGCCGCGGCACGGCGTGACTATCTTGACGAGTCCGGCGGCCGCTACGTGCACGTAATCGCCGATGGTTCGGTCGTACGCTCTGGCGACATCGCCAAGGCCATCGCCTGTGGCGCGGACGCCGTAATGGTTGGCTCGCCGTTGGCTAGGGCCGAAGAAGCGCCGGGACGCGGTTACCACTGGGGACCCGAGGCCTGGCACGAGAAACTGCCGCGCGGCGAGCGTGCCAAGCTCTCAACGATTGGCACCTTGGAGCACATCCTGGTTGGTCCGTCGACAGTCCCCGACGGCACCATGAATTTGGTCGGTGCCCTTCGCAAGGCAATGGCGACCACCGGCTATACCGAAATCAAAGAATTCCAGCGGGTCGAGATCGTCGTCGGCTGACCGAGTTGTCAGCGTCTCACAGTGCCATAACCCTCTGAGACGCTGACAAGTCGGTGTCAGGTGCCGCTACGCGGCAACAACCCCTCCATGAGCTTCCATCGGCTGATCTGACAACCGTCATTACGCGCGAACCTGCTCATCACCCGCTTGCCCTGCCATGTTCCGGTGATAGTGGCGGTCTCTGGCCCTCCATAGATCTGGGTACAGACCTTGTCCTTCGGCACCGGCGGTAGCGCCGCAGCACCATTCACCTCGAGTACCCGGCAGGCAGCCTGCGGATCCGGATGGGTACCGCTCGGTGGGTCGCAAGTCAGCCGCCAGGTTGACGTCTTGCCCGAGCCATCGCGGACCACGATTGTGAGATCGGTATCCTCCGGCCCGACTGGCGTTGCACTGGAAGCCTCGCCGGGCGCCGAGGAAGACGGTGTTTCGGGCATCGTGGTGGTCCCTGGGGTCGGGCCGGGAGTTTCGGCGGTCTGGTTTGCACAGCCTGCGATGAGCGTCAATACCGGAAAGCTGAGCGCCAGTAATCGCTGGACTGTGACCACTCGGTTTTTCATGCCTAGCAAATGTTTCCGATCTCGCGCGCGCCTCCTCGCCTGCTGCTAGCGTCGAGCCTACTTTTGCTCGACTCGCCGTGCTCGCTGCCGCGAGAATCACTCCGAGCGGAGCGAGCAATCCAACTGGGGAACTGAAATCAGTGGGGGAACTTCGTGCTGTCCTGTGCCCGTCGCGCCCATTTTGCGGTCATCGCCACGAGCCTCGCGGTCGCAGGACTGCTGACATTCGCTCAGTCGCCGCTGGCGAACGCTGAACCGCAGGCCCCGGCCAAGCCGCCTATTTCGGCTCCGATCCCGAGTCGCTACATCGTCACGTTGACTGGAAAGCCGATGGCCACCTACAACGGCGATGTGAAGGGTTTACGGGCCACCCGACCGAGCAAGGGCGAGCGGGTGGACGTGACCTCCGGCAACGCGAAGCGCTACTTGGCATACCTGAAGAAGCAGCAGACCAATGCAGCCGCGAGGGTTGGTGCAAAGCCGCTGAAGCATTACGCGGTCAGTCTGAACGGCTTCACGACCACTCTTACGCCAGACCAGGCCCGTACGCTGCAACGTGCGCCGGGCGTTCTGTCGGTAACCAAGGACCGACCACGCAAGCTGGTCGATAACAAGAACCCGATCGACTTCTTGAAGCTGTCCGGTTCCAATGGCGTGTGGTCGGCACTCGGTGGTAAGCAGCGCGCTGGCCGCGGTGTCGTTGTTGGCGTCTTGGACTCCGGCTACTGGCCGGAGAGTAAATCCTTCGCTGGCGAGACCCTCGGCACAACCGCGCCCGAGCCATCCGACCCTTTCCGGCCCTATCGCTCGGGCAACAACATCGTGATGCGCAAGGCCGACGGCGGCAAGTTCACCGGAACCTGTCAGGCCGGCGACTCATTCACCGGTGACGACTGCAACACCAAAGTGATCGGTGCTCGCTACTTCTCAACGACGTACGAGTCGCAGACTCCGCCCTCACAACGCACTGACTTCCTTTCTCCTCGGGACGGCGATGGCCATGGCACGCATGTGGCATCCACTGCCGCGGGCAACGCAGGCGTTTCCGCCTCGATTCGGGGCCACTCGTTCGGAAAGATCTCAGGAGTTGCGCCGGCTGCCAAGCTCGCGATCTACAAGGTTGGGTTTACCAGCGCGACTGATCCAGAGCCGGCCATCTATATCGGCGACGCGCTGGCAGCGATTGACGCCGCCATATCCGATGGCGTCGACGTCATCAATTACTCCATCAGCAGTTCCGATGCCGTGGATGATCCCGTCGACCTGGCCTTCCTCTCAGCGGCCTCAGCCGGCATCTTCGTCTCAGCGGCGGCAGGCAACGAGGGACCCGGGTCATCAACCCTGAACCATGTCACGCCGTGGCTGACGACGGTCGCAGCAAGCACCGTCGCGCCATACGCCGGCACTGTCGTTCTCGGCAATGGCAAGAAGTACGCCGGAATTAGCACGACCGTCTTCGGCAAGGTTGGGCCAGCCAAGCTCGTTACCGCCCGATCGGTGAAGCGTGCCTCGGCCTCGGGCGCGGATGCCGCGCTGTGCGCACCGAACACTCTCAGCAGCACCAAGGCCGCTGGCAAGATCGTGGTCTGTGACCGAGGCGTGGTGACGCGGGTCGAGAAGTCCGCAGAAGTAAAGCGGGTACACGGCAAGGGCATGGTGTTGGTGAATTTGACCGACAACTCAACGGACGGTGACACTCATGCCGTGCCGACGGTGCACCTGAACGTGCCGTTCGGCCCAGCCGTCAAGGCCTACGCCAAGAAGGCGGGGGCAACGGCCACGCTCAGACGAGGAAATCTGTCTTCGAAGCTGATCAGATATCCGCAGGTGGCAAGTTTCTCTTCCCGTGGTCCCTCAATCGGTACCGGTGGTGACCTGCTGAAGCCGGACATTGCCGCACCGGGTGTTTCGATCCTTGCCGCAGTCGCGCCACCGTCGAACCAGAACCGCAAATTCGACTTCTACTCCGGCACCTCTATGGCTGCACCCCATGTCGCTGGCATTGCAGCCCTCTTCTTCGGTGTCCATCCAACGTGGTCGCCGATGGCGGTGAAGTCGGCGATCATGACGACTGCGTCGAGGGTCAAGAAGGCCAATGGCAAGCTGAGCCGGGACTACTTTGCCCAAGGAGCAGGCAATGTGCGCCCGGACCGGATGTTCAACCCTGGGGTGATCTTCAACGCCGGTGAGCGGGACTGGCTCGGCTTCCTCGAGGGCGCGGGCTTCGACACCGATAGCGGGGTCAGCCCAATAGATCCGAGCGACTACAACTCGCCGTCAATCGCGATCGGGAAGCTTGTCGGCTCCCAGACGGTCACCAGAAGGGTCACCGCCGTGAAACCGGGCTCCTACCAGGCCAGCATCTCCGTGCCAGGTGTAACGGCAACGGTGAGTCCCTCGGTTGTGGACTTCAGCAGTGCGGGTCAGACCAAGGCCATCAAGATCACTTTCAGACGTAAGGCTGCGCCTTTCTCTGAGGCGGTCTTCGGTTCGCTGAAGCTCAAAGGAGCCGGCACGGCTGCTCGGCTACCCATCGCAGTGGTGCCACAGGCTGCCGCGGCGCCGAATGTTGTAACCGGCACCGGAGCCAGCGGATCGCTGAGCTTCCAGATCAAGCCCGGCTTCGACGGTAGTTTCCCTATCACGGTTCACGGTCTTGCCAATGCACCCGCTGAACCGGGCGAGGTCGCTGAGGGAGGCGCATCACAGGAGTTCAACCAGGTGATTCCAGCAGGAACGAAGGTAGCCAGGTTCGTGATTGCCGCCGAGGACGGGCGGGCTGATATTGATCTTGAGGTCTACCGCGTCGTCGATGGTGAGTATCGACTGGCAGGCTTCTCGGCATCAGAGTCAGGCACCGAAAAAGTGGACCTTTTCGATCCAGTGCCGGGTAACTATGTCGCTGTCGCCCTGCCATTTGCCGATCCGCCAGATGCTGCGGCCACAAGCTTTGGCTATCGCGGATTTGTCGTCGGGCCGAACGCCGGCAATCTCACCGTGGATCCGGCGAACCCGACTGTTACCAGCGGCGCTCCGTTCACGATCACGGCCAGCTGGTCCGGATTAGATCCGGCGGCGCCCTACCTTGGCTTCCTGTCCTATGTCGACGGCTCGGGCACCTTGGTGGAGATCAACTAACCACGAAGTCTTTGCGGAAAGCCGGTGCTCATGTTCCTCAGCTGATCTCGAGGCTCATGAGCCATGCCAGCAGGTAGGAGCGGCTATTACCGTCGTCGATCCATTTGTCGTCTAGCCGCTCTGCCGCCGCTAGCGCCGCCTTGCGCTGCTGCTCACCGGCCAGCGCGGAGTACATCAGGAGGTAGTCGCCAAACTTCTGATCGAACTTGCCGCCGGTCGCCTCCGCGACGTTCCCCTCGATGCGCCCCGAGTCGCCCGCCAAATATGTCGACGACGGGCTCATCGGGATCACCAGGATGCCGAGCATTGCGGCGGGCTCCGGGGAAAACCAGGTGGCGTAGTCGCGCTTACCACCCCAGTTGAGGGGCACGATCTTGTGCCCATAGCCGGCATAGACCGGCTGGGAGCTGTCGAAGTTAGTCCAGTACGCCAAGCCGGACTGCGCCTCGCTGGACAGCATCCACGTCGCTTCGGTCTCCAGGTTCGCATTTCCCGTGGCCTTCGCCCAAAGCGCGAGCCCGTTCCACGCCGTCACCGCCTCCGAGCTCGACTCTTGATTATTGCCATCCGCGAACGGCGCGGTCCCCGAGGCCCACGAGTGGCTGGCGTACGGGTCGAACGTCCGGCGATCCGGGAAGTCGGCTGTTTCGCTGGAGCTGCCCTTGCCGCCATTGGCTGAGGATCCGATGTCGGCGGCGAGCAGGTTCAGGACCGGGGCGTACCTCTGGGCCAGAGAAGGATCCTGCCCTGCCAAGACCGCAGCGGCGTACAGGAAGTAGCCGTAATGGAAATGGTGGTCGTTGAATTCTTCGGAGCCGAATGACGGTGTCATCCCGACCACACCCTTGGCCTGCTCGTCGTAGACGAAGCAGAACGCTTGACGCTTCGCGCAGCCCTGCGGGTCTGTCCACTGGCCAAGAGTCTCGGTCAGTTTGTCTTTCAGGTCCGCGGCTGGCCGTTCGGCCCTCAGCTGTACGGCCAGCTGATAGAGCATCGCTGCTCGATAGAGCGCTTTGCCGCCGAAGTAAGTATCCGCGGGGAAGTCCGGGAGGTTGGCTGTTTCCTTGGTAACCTGCCTGAGGAGTTCCTCGCGTTGCTCGCTGCTGAGGTTGTCCAGGTTGAGCGCCGTCTTCGGCGCATACAAAGGAGAGCTCCAGGACAGCTCGGAACCCGAGCACAGCTTCAGCGTGCCGTAAATGCTCGGGTAGCTACCAAGATCACAAGTGATGCCGGGCGCGAGGTTTTGCTGCTGGTGTGGCAGAGCGGCAAATGCCGTGGGTCCATCGGCCTGGTAGCTCACCGTGGTACGTACTTGATCACCGGCAATGCCGTAGTCCAGCGTGCTGCCGGTGGGCGGATGGGCGGCGAGCTCTGCGAGCTTGTCGGCCGCGCCGTCCAGCGGAACGGCGAACCAGGTCGCAGTGCCGCCTTTCTCGAGGCTGATCGTGCCGCCGGCAACGCTTCCAGCGCTAGTGACCAGTCCATAGCTGAGGTCTCCGGCCTTCACGGTGTACAGATCACCGTCCTTGGCGAACTGCAGTGGACTGCTGATCTTGCTGGGCCCGGCGGCGGTGTAGCTAACGAACGGCGAGCCTTGCGCAATCCGGGTGTGGCCAAGCACCTTGCCGGCGGCATCGAAGGAGTCCAAGGTTACGGTTGATGTGTCATAGCCACCGACTCGTGTGTCGGCCGCGCCGACGTCGACGGTCACATCCGGCTTGAAACCGCCGCTGATGTTCTTTTCGGTCGTCGTTACGGCTGGCTGACCGAAGGCAAAGCCGGAGTCGGTGAGGCCGAAAGACAGCGGCAGCGGGAACACCGGCTGCGGCTTGTCACCGAAGACTAGGCCCGAGAACCAGCGGTTGGTCGGGGGCACGAGGCCCTCGGCGAGCCGTTTGGCATTGAGGTCCTTGATCGTCTTGTGCACGATGCCGTCGACCGCCGGCGCAATCTGATCTTGATCGAACACCGGGCCGACCGAGGCCTTCATACCGGAGTCTGGTCCAGCAATGTCGTCCTTCGGCGTGCAAGCTGCCGTACTGATGGCCACAGTGAGGGCGGCGATCAATCCGAACACCCTGAGAGGGAGGGTTGGAAGATTCACTTCAGTCCGATCTGCCGGAGAAAGTCGAAGGTCAGGTCGCTGACGCCGGCCAGCGGGCCGTCATCCTGCAACTGCAATGTCGTGACGACTGGCGTTCCGGGCTTGGTCAAATCACCCAGGTCACCCTTGTTCAGCTCAGGGCTGTCGACCCGCACTTCGGTGGCGGCCTGGCCGTTCTCGGTGGCGACCTCAATAGTGCTTACCACTCCGCCAATGCTGGAGTTGTTGGGCAACAAGATCGTTGCCTGGGCGCCCTTTGCCACTCGGCCGTAGTCACGCGGACTGAGCAGATACCTGGCCTCGACATATTCAGAGCTCGTGACGGTGATCTTGGCAAATGGCTCGCCGCCGCCCAGGGAGTTCCCGAGCCGGGCCTGAAGATCATTGATCTCTCCCGCGACCGTAGCCCGGTAGGTCAGAGCGCCTTTGGCGATGTCGACGTCGTACGCGGCTGAGCTTTGGATCTGAAGGCCGTTGGCGACGTCCTGCTGGAGTGACACGCTCTGAACGGTGAAGAGCCTGTCGCCCTCGGCGACGAAGTCGCCGTCGTTGACATACTGCTTCGTCACCGTGCCGCCGTAAGCGGCACCCACGCTGTAGCTGTCGGCATTGATCGTGGCCGAGATACTGGCGGCCTTGGTCTGCCTTTGGTTGAAGATCAACGTGAGTATGGCCACTAGCAGCAGGATCCCGAGCAGCCCTGCAAGCAGCCGAAGTCGATTCACCCAGGTCATGAGGAAACTACCTCTCTGTGGACGTGCTGTGCGAAATCGCGTGACGGATAGACGTGCGGGGTCTCGTCGTGTCGCAGCCCGAGGCTTGGTTCCAACTCAGGCGGCACAACGACGGTGGTGATCGGCTGTGCTGGCTCCGCCAGCTCAGCAGCCACCCTGGTGTCTCGCTTGGGGTGCTTGATGCGCCAGGCTTCCCGGCAGGCGACGATCATGAAACCCCCCAGAATGAAGGTGTTGGTAACGTTCCAAGCGGTGGCCAGGGTGAGTTGACTATTGTCAAGATCACGCCAGATGGCGACCGCCGAGCTGAGCAGCAGAAAGACAAAGACCAGTACCTGCGCAATCATGAAGTTGAACGGTGATGAGACCTTCGACTCGCTGCCTGTGACATGCCACTTCTGTTCCTTCCCGACAAAGGCGTTGATCAAAGCCTTGACATAGATCGGGAAGGACACCGCGGCCAACATCAGGACCTCCCAGCGGAAGGAGCCGAGGGTGTAGAACGCCAGCAGAATCTGCATGAGGTAGAAGCCGGCGTAGAACAACAACCAGGTCGTCACGTCGATACTCAAGTTGACTGGGCGGAGGTCGAAGAAGATCTCTAGCGGCGGCACGAGTAGCAGCAGTCCGGGCGCAATGCCGGTCAGATAGTGGGTGCCCGTGACCAGGTACATGATCCGCTGGTCCGTCGTGAGCTTGCGGCGCGGGCTCAGTGGATTGTGGGTGAACATGATCTCGAAGCCGCCCGTTGCCCAGCGCAGCTGCTGTTTGGTGTACGCCTCGATCGTCTCCGGAGCGTCGCCAACAGCCAGCGTCTTGGAGATGTAGATCGTTTTCCAGCCCCGCTCATGCAACATGAGCGATGTCCACACATCCTCAGACTTCGAGTCGGTGTAGACGCCGCCGACATCATCGATCGCTGCCCGACGGAAGATCACGTTCGTACCTACGCAGAAGGCGGCGTTGAAGTGGTTGCGTCCGGGTTGCACGAACTTGTAGAAGACGGCCTGCATGTAACCCGCGCCGCGGGACACCATGTTGATCAAGTTCCCGTAGGTCTGCGGCGTCTGCACGAAGGCGACATTGCTGTTCACGAAGAATGGCGCGGTTTCAACCAAGAACTCCCGCTTGGGGACGAAGTCGGCATCGAAAACACAAAAGAATTGGCCCTTGGCAATGGACAACGCGTGGTTGATGTTGCCTGCCTTGGCGCCGCCACCGCTGAGCCGCCGGACATAGTGACAGCCGAGTTCCTCGGCGAGCGCCTGCACCTCCTCAGACCGCCCATCGTCCAGAATCCAGGTGCGGTGCTTGCCCTTGATCGCTAGCGCCGCGGTCGCGGTGGTGCGGATCTTGGCAAGCTCCTCACCGTAGACGGTGATGAAGACATCGACGGTGATCTCCTTGCCGCTGAGCAAGATCGGCCACAGATGGGGCTCCGTCCTAAGGCCGGCTGCCTTGATCGCCCTCTTGTCGAACATGGCGCTTTGTGACTCGTGGAACTCGAAGTCCCGAGGATTCTTGGCGCCGGACAAGATGGTCCACATCGCCAGTAGCGCATGAGTGATCAAAATCGTCTCCGCGATGATCACCAGCGCGTAGGGCAGGAAGTCGCCGCGATTGGCGGGATTGAGCAGGAACTGGGCGTA
>DATDKX010000121.1:0-19177 GCA_036519615.1 Propionibacteriaceae bacterium | reverse complement strand
AGTCGTCCCATTCGCGTCGTCTTCGTCTGCTTGGGCAACATCTGCCGTTCACCGATGGCGGAGCGGGTCGCGGAACGGGCGGCTGCCGATGCGGGCATAACGGGCGTTGAGTTCTCCAGCGCCGGCACGATCTCTGAGGAGTACGACGACCCGATGGACCGTCGGGCGGTGGCCGTACTGGAAAGGCATGGCTACCGGCATGCTGACCATCGGGCCCGCAGAGTCACCGCGGCCGAGCTCGAGTCGGCCGATCTCGTGGTCGCGATGGAGGACAGTCACGTGCGCAGCGTCTTGGAGCTGGCCACTAACCCGACCAAGGTGAGCCTGCTCACTGACTTCGATCCCACTGCCGAGGCTGGTTCCGGAGTACCGGATCCCTGGTTTGGCTCCGACGCTGGCTTTTCCGACACTCTTACCGCCATCGAAGCCGCCATGCCGGGCCTGCTCGACCGCATACGCGAACTGCAGCGGTCGGCCTAAGGCTGCTTTCTGGCCTCTCACCCATTTTTCATCCGCGCCGTGAAATTCTCCCAATAAGGGACTCGGGGAGGAACTCATGAATAGCAAGTGCCTACACGCGTGGCCGCTGTTGCTCGCTGCCACGCTCATTTGCGCAGGTTGCGCAAGCAATGCGAACACTCCGTCCGCCAGCAATCCGCCAAAACCACCGGCATTGGACAGCCCGCAAGCCAGTCCATCGGTGGAGCCAAAACTGCCCACCGGCGCAGATCCGGTAAGCCTCGATCCGGCCGATTTCACCGCCGACATCACCAATCCGTACTGGCCGATGAAGCCGGGCACTCGGTGGATCTACCGCGGCGTAGAGGAGGGCGAACCTCCGCAGGACATCGTCATCGTTGCTACGACATCCACCAAGAAGTTGGCGAACGGCATCACGGCTCGGGTGGTCCGCGATACGGCCCGCAGCAAGGGCCAGATCGTCGAGGACACGCTCGACTGGTATGCGCAGGACTCAGACGGCAATGTCTGGTACCTGGGCGAGCAAACCGCCGAGTTCGAGAACGGCAAGGTCGTCAGCCGAGCCGGTTCTTGGGAGGCCGGCAAGGACGGCGCGATGCCGGGGATCATGATTCCGGCTCGGCCCGAAGTGGGTCAGAAGTATCGCCAGGAGTACAAGAAGGGCGATGCCGAAGACAATGGACAGGTGATCGCCACCGACAATCTGGTCGGTATCAAGGCCGGACAATACAAAGGCGCGCTGGTCACGATAGACACCAGCACTATCGAGCCAGACGTCGCGGAGTTCAAGTTCTATGCGCCCAACGTTGGGCCACTGCTTGCACTGGACGTCTCCGGCGGCGCTGCCCGCGAGGAGCTGGTGAAGATGGGCCAGGCCGTCGCCAAGGCCGGCACCGGTCCGATCGGCAAACCCAATCCGTGATCTAGCCAAATTCCAAACGGCACTATGACGAGCTGTTCGCTCCGACGACCGCAGGAGCTTGCGCGTGCACCCACGTGATCAGCGTCTGCCAGCGGACGCACGCGACGAAGGAGTCGGAACGGGCGAACCGCTTGTCAAAGTGCCAATCCATACAGCTCTGGCTCGGCGTCGATGATCGTGAAATCCTTGATCCTGTGCGAGTCCTGATCGTCGAGGACGAGCCCAAGCTCGGGAGCCTGCTGCGGAAGGGACTGACCGCACAGGGGTTCGCGGCCGACCTCGCAACCGATGCCGACGAGGCCATGTACATGGCAATGGCGACGGCCTACGACGCGATCACGCTGGACGTAATGCTTCCCGACGTCGACGGATTCACGCTGTGCCGCGATTTTCGCCAACACGGAGTGGCCGCGCCGGTGCTGATGATCACCGCGCTCGACACCATCCATGATCGGGTTACCGGGCTGGACAGTGGTGCCGACGATTACCTGGCCAAACCGTTTTCTTTTGAAGAACTGCTGGCAAGGCTTCGGGCGCTCGCGCGGCGTCCTCGTGAGGTGCGGATGCCGGTGCTTACCGTCGGAAAGCTGCAGCTTGATCCGGCGGCGCGTACCGTGCACTACGGTGAGGTCCCAATCGAGCTGACCCGCAAGGAGTTCGCGTTGCTTGAGGCGCTGATGCGACGGCCGGGGGAGGCGGTGTCTCGCTTCGACCTGCTGGAATGCGCCTGGGACGACAGCTACGACAATCGGTCCAACGTCGTCGATGTCTACATCGGATACCTCCGGCAAAAGGTCGATCGACCTTTCGGTGCCGAGAGCATCGAAACCGTACGCGGCTTCGGTTACCGGCTCCGAACCGAGGAGCTAGGGTGAACCGGCTACCCATCCGCTGGCGCCTCACGCTCGCTTTTGCCATCGCGCTGACGGTTGTGCTGACCGCCGTCGGTGCCTTCCTGCACTTTCAGCTCAGCTCCGATGTGGACCGTGACATCGAACGCGATCTCCGCACCCGCGCCGCCCAGCTCAGCGGATTGCTCATGCGGGAGCCGATATCGGCATTGCCTACCGCAGCTGCTGAGCAGCTGGAACCGGATGAAACCATCGCCCAGATCCTTACGCCGACAGGCGGGGTGGTAGCTGCCACGGCGTACGCCAACGTCAAGCTCCTGACCCATGAGCAGCTGCGAGACGCCGCCCTAGGGGAGCTGTTCGTCGACCGACCGGGTGATGCGCGTCTTGACGAGTCGCTTCGGGTTTTGGCCATGCCGGTCCACGCCCGGGATGAGAACTTCATCGTGGTGGTCACCGATTCCCTCGACGAGCGGGCGCAGACACTGGCGTCGACGCTGGGCGTGGAGATAGTCGGGCTCGCGGCAGCTCTCGCCGCCTCATGCGGTGTTGGCTATTGGGTGTCCGGTCTGGCACTACGTCCGGTCGAGGACCTGCGACAGCGGGCGGCAGCGATCAGTGGTGACGACCTCGCCGATGCTGAACGAACACCACTGCCGGTTTCACCGGTCGCGGATGAGATCGGGCGGCTGGGACTCACCTTGAACGACATGCTGGATCGCATCGGGCGCGCGCAGGCCGCGCAGCGCGAGGTGCTGAAGCAGCAGCGACAGTTCCTGGCCGACGCTAGCCACCAGCTGCGTACGCCGCTGGCCATTATCAAGGCCGAGGTTGAGCTAGCTCAGTCGGGAACGACGAAGGGTGAGGATCTTGACGCGGCGATGACCTCGATCGGCGAAGAAACTGATCGGCTGAGCCGACTGACTGAACAGCTGTTGCTGCTCGCAGCGGCGGACGAACACCGCCTCAGCTTGAGTCGGGAGCCGGTCGAGCTGCGTGATCTGCTCGAGGAAGTGGCCGAACGCGGACGGGGCCGTGCTCAACTGCAAGGCCGGATGATCACTGTCGCCTCCGACGAAAGCACGATCTCGGCGGACCGGCAGCGACTGGAGTACGCCCTCGGCAACCTTGTGGACAACGCCCTTATGCACGGCGCCGGAGATATGCAGCTGGTCGGCAAACGAGTTGATGATCTTGTGGAGCTGCAGGTCCGTGATCATGGGTCCGGCTTCTCGCAGGAATATATGGCCCATCCGTTCGTGCGATTTGCGCCGACAGCGAGCACTGGACGGGGCACCGGCCTAGGCCTGGCGATCGTGCAGGCGATCACGGAAGCTCATGGCGGAGTTGTCAGTCTGACTAACGACGCTGGGGCCTCGGTAACCCTCTGGCTGCCGATTGACCCAACGCGACCGGTTGCCGCATCTGATACCGTCCCGAACTCGCCAGCAACGGCCACTGATCAAGAACGGCAGTGGTATTCGCATTGAAGCCGCGACCGCCAGCGTACCTGACCAAGATCGACACCGAACCACTGCGCAGATAGTTCAACGAAAAGGCCTGAAACTCTTGGTTGCTATTGCGCGACACCTTGAGTCCCGCGGCGGCGGCCATGTCGTGGGAGTGTCCGCCAAGATCGGCGATGAAGCGGCAATTGCGAGTCAGGTTCCGGCTCAAGGTATTGCTTTCGACAAGCGCGGTCGCATCATCCGACGTGACGCAGCCGGGTGCGGCGCTGGCGAGGGCTCGAAACTCTTGCGGGAACCGCCGGCCAAACGTGGTGGTCGACCAGCCGCTCGCGTAAACCGCTAGGGCGCCGGCGAGGACAAGGCTGACGGCGACCTGCGCAGGTCGAGCTCGGACCAAGTCGATCAAGCGGCCGACCGCCGCGCCGACGGTGATGGTAGTGGCTGCTGCGGTGAAGCCGGCAAAGTGTGGGAACCAAGTCGGCGTGCTGAGCAGAAATGCACCTTGCCCAAGCATCAGGAGCACGGGCAGCCGCGCCTCACGGTAGCTCCAGGCAAGAGCAGCGCAGCAACGCAACACAACAACTGCAACGACTGTGATGGCGGCCGGGTATGAACGGCCCACAATGCCCAGCCCCGCCATTTGATCGAGCCGCTCGATGAGGGCTCTTCCGCCGCCCCCGCGTCGGAACAGCTGGTCCCGAATGATCATGTTCCACATGGCCGTTGGCGCGACGGCGAGGAAGGGCAAACAGATCATGACGGCGGAGGTCGCACTGCCGATCAGCACTTGCAACACTGCCCTGAATCGGCGGATCAGCAGCAGCCAGGCCAGCACGATCACGAGTGTGATCAGACCCCAAATCTTGATCGCGATGGTCAGTCCGATTAGCGCTGCGGCGACGAAGATCTTCCAGCGAGAGATCGAACTGGAATTGATCAGTGGCTGCAACAAAAGGATGGCAATGAGCAGCGCCGTTGTTGCTGGGCACTCAAGCAGGGTTGACTTATCGGAGTAGACGGCGGGGTAGAACACCGCGTAAGCAAGCGCTCCGAACAATGCCGCGACTGCTCCGATCGGCTTAAGGATTTTCCAGATCAGGACTGCGTTGATGGCGCCGAGCAGCATGCACGCGACGCGTGCGGCGGCGAAGCCGTAGGAGTCGCTGGTCAACTGCGCTGCGAAGGCGAAGGGCGTCAGGAGTAGCGGCATGCCTGGCGGGTGGAGTAGCAGAAAATCTTGGTAGGGGAGCAGGCCGTGGACCATTGCCGTTGCCGCTGCGTAGTAAACCCCGTCGTCGTAATTGCCCAGGCCGAAGAGTCCGCCACCGCGCAGCACAGGGACGAGCCGGACGATGAAGGCGATCGCAGCGATGGCGATCGCCCAAAGCCAGTGCAGGCTGGCGGGTCGGTCAAGCACGGGAGGTTGGGCCTGGGGGACGCCCATGGCATCCAGCATTCCCGATGACGGCTGTGCTGAAACTGAGCGAACGCCAGCTGTGATGAAACTGAGCTATTGGCAATAGTCCGCCGGATTACGCTTCGCGAATGACGGGGAGCAAATGGGGGATCCGCAAGCGCTCTGTGCTGAGTGCTGTTGTGGTCGTCACTTTCTCCTTGCTGGTGGGCGGAGCGTTCTTGCTTTTGGTGTTGCAGTCGTCGCTCACTTCTGCCGCCTGGAGCAGTCTGTCTGTCCGCGCCGACGACGCCGCTCGCCTGTTTGAGGAAGAAGGGATTGAGGAGACTCAGTCGACCCTCGCCGAGGACCGTCGCAGCGCTGAGCAGGTGCAGATCATTGACGAAGCCAATCGGGTTGTCGCGTGGACTAATCGTCGATTGCGTACCGATCCCATCTCGACGCTGCGGCCGGCTCCTGGACAGACCGCGAAGGAAGAACTGCGCGGCGTGCCGGCACTCAGCGGCGATGATGAGGTTTTGGTCAGTGCCCGGGGCGTCGAAGTGCACGGAAAGCCCTACGTTGTTCTGGTTGCTGCGCCCCTGGAGGTCCAGACGGAGACTCTGCGTACGGTCGGGTTGTTGCTGCTGGTAGCCACGCCGCCGCTCGTCGCGCTCGTTGCTGTAGCGGTTTGGGTGCTGGTCGGCCAGTCTCTAAAAAGCGTAGAACGCATCCGTCGACAGGTCTCAGAAATCGATGGGCGCAGGCTTAGTGAACGTGTTGAAGTGCCGCCGACTGATGATGAGATAGCAGCGCTGGCATCGACGATGAACGAGATGCTCGACAAGCTCGAACATTCGAACAACTCCCACCGAGCGTTCTTCTCCGATGCCAGCCATGAGCTTCGCAGTCCACTGTCGACGCTGGTCACGACAGCCGAGGTAGCGAGTTTGGACAAGTCTGGGAAGACCTGGCTCGACATGCAGCAGACCGTGATCAGCGAATCGAGCCGCATGAAGTCGCTGGTGGAAGATCTATTGACCCTCGCGAAGGTTGATGCGCACCAGCTGCAGCTCGAGATTCAAGATGTTGATCTTGAAGATGTGCTCGCCTCGGAGATCAAAAGGCTGCGAACCGTATCCAGCTTGGAGATCACCTCGGCACTGCAGCCGGTGCGGGTACGCGGCGACGAGCGGCGCCTCGCCCAGGTGTTCCGAAACCTGCTCGACAATGCCGCGCAGCATGCGAAGTCCACGATCAGGATCGGAATGGAGCGCCGTCCCGGCGAAGTCGTGGTCTCGGTGGACAATGACGGAGAGATCATCAGTTCCGAAGATCGCAATCGGGTGTTTGAGCGGTTTGCGCGGTTGGATGCCAGCCGCTCGACGGACGGCGGAGGCAGTGGTCTCGGTTTGGCGATCAGTCGGGAAATCATGGGCGCGCATGGCGGAACCGTGGTTGCGACTGAGTGTGATGCCTGGTGCCGCTTCCAGATCACGTTGCCGACGCTGGAGACTTGAAACTGCCGAAAAGTCCGCAATGGTCGGAAATTCGAGTAAGGGGCGACGGGTCTCTTAGGTATCAGCATCCAGGCGATACCCCATACCGCGTACCGTGCTCAGCGTCTGCAAGCCGTACGGCGCATCAATCTTCTTTCGCAGATAGCCGACATAGACCTCCACGACATTTTCACTGCCCTCGTACGCGGCATCCCAGACGTTGTTCAGGATGTCGAACTTCCCAACCACGCTGCCGGCATTCCGCATCAAATAGCTGAGCAGGCTGAATTCCCGTGCCGTGAGCTTGATCAACTCACCGCGGCGGATCACCGTACGCCGGGCGGGATCCAGCACCAGGGAACCGACGGCCAGCTTGTTAGGCCGCTCCGGCGCGCCACGGCGAACCAGCGCTCGCAGCCGGGCTACCAATACCTTGAAGCTGAACGGCTTGCTGAGATAGTCGTCGGCGCCAAGATCAAAAGCGTCGGTTTGATCATATTCGCCGTCCTTCGCGGTAAGCATGATCACCGGAGTCCAGATGTTGCGATCCCGGACGTGCTTGAGGACGTCGTAACCGTTCAAACGTGGCAGCATGATGTCAAGAATCGCCACGTCATAGCTGAACTCGGAGGCCGCCCAGAGCCCGCTGACACCGTCATGAACGACATCGACGACGAAGCCCTCAGCGACGAGCCCTCGCCGCATCGACTCGGCGAGGCCCTTCTCATCCTCGACAACCAGTACGCGCATCGTGGCCTCCCCTGACCGCTCACTTCGCATCAACTACTCAATCTCCGCATCGTCTGCTCCTAGAGCGGAGTCCAAGTAATTGATGCTAGGTGGGCGAGACGGTGACCACGATCCCGGTCAATCGTGCGTTGGTACCGTATCCGGGAGGTGAGACAGTGCGTGACATCCTTGATCGAGATGCGATGCAATTGAGCGGCCGCAGACTGGCCGTGCAATGGAGTAGCACATCTGTTCTATGATCAGCTCCCATCAGCGGGACGTGGTGATCATCGGCGCGAGCCTCGCGGGGCTGTTCGCCGCCGCCGCCGCGGCTACTGCCGGTGCCCGAACCATGATCATCGAGCGTGACGCGCTGCCAGATCAGCCGGTGCCGCGAAAGGGCGTGCCACAAGGTCGCCAGCCGCATGTTTTGTTGCATCGCGGGTTGCTGGCTGCCGAAGAACTCCTGCCCGGGATCCGCGGGGATCTGCTGAGCCACGGCGCCGTGCCCTTCGACACCGGCACGATGGCCTGGCTCGGAGAGTACGGTTGGCTCCCGACTTGGATTCCGGCGTACCAGACAGTTTCGGCGACTCGGCCGCTGCTCGAGCAGCTGGTACGCCAGCGGGTAGGCGACCTCGACAGTGTGACGATCCACGAGGGCGTACGCGTTACGGACCTAAAGCGCAACGCCCGACAATGGCAGGTGGTCTGTGAGGACGCAACCGTCGTGCAGGCAGACCTGGTGATTGACGCCTCCGGTCGGGGATCGCGGCTTCCACTCTGGTTGGGTGAGCTTGGGATTCCGGTTACCGAACCGCTGACCATCGACGCTCACCTGGGCTATGCCTGCCGGACCTATCGCTGCATCGGCAAGCCCCCGATCGACATCGCCGTCGTGATCGCTGCGACACCGCAGACTGGCCGAGGTGCGCTGGCTATCCCGGTTGAAGACGGGCAATGGCTCATCATTGCCGGCGGCTACGGTGATCGCCGGCCGTCGCGGGTCGTGGATGAGTTCGACGAGTTCTTGGCTACGCTGCCCGATCCCGCGATCTTCGATCTCACCCGGCATCTCGAGCCGGTTAGCGATATTGCCATCCACCGGCAAACCGGCAACCGGCGCAATCGCTACGGAAAGTCTCGGGCTTGGCCCGCCGGACTACTGGCGGTCGGTGACGCGTACTGTGCCTTCAATCCCGTCTACGGTCAGGGCATCACCGTTGCCGCATGTCAGGCCCTGCTTATTCGGGACACTCTGAAGCACGACCGTACGCCGGCCGGGCACGGGCCGATGGAAACCAGGCGACTGCAACGCCGGATCGGTGCCGCCGCCGACCTCCCGTGGTCGGTTGCTACGACGGAGGACCTGCGTCATCCGAGTAGTACCGGTTCCCAGTCGCGGCTGCAGCGGCTTGTTGGCCTGTGGACCGCCGAGCTGGCGCGGCTCGCCGCGCATGGTGATCGGAGTGCCTTTCTAGCCTTCGCTCGCCTGTACCACCTGATGGCGTCACCCGCGATGCTCTTCAACCCGGCTGTCATCTTCTCCGCCTGCCGCGCCGCCGTACGCGGAATGCCGGAGGCAAATCCCCGGCCACGCGCGCTCAATGCCCTGGCTGCAAACCGCTCAAGCTAGCGAACGGCGGGAAACCCGCGACATCTGGCACGCTTGAGGACATGCACATCCTCGTCGTCGATGATGATCAAGCCGTCCGCGACTCCCTGAAGCGATCCCTGGAGTACAACGGCTACGAGGTGAGCGCTGCCGAAGACGGTGTCCAGGCGCTCGCCCGGCTGGCGGCGTCGCGGCCGGATGCGGTGATCATGGACGTGATGATGCCGCGACTGGATGGTCTGGAGGCCACTCGGATGCTGCGGGCCGCCGGCAATGACGTACCGATTCTGGTGCTTACTGCCCGCGACGCGGTTGGCGATCGGGTCGATGGTCTAGACGCCGGGGGCGACGACTATATGGCGAAGCCCTTCGCGCTCGATGAACTGCTGGCCCGGCTGCGCGCGCTGGTGCGGCGAGCCGGCACGGTGGCAGACTCCACCGACCCGTCCGCGCAGAGCATGTCCTTCAGCGACCTGGTGCTGAATACTCAGACTCGGGAAGTGTTGCGCGGCAACCGGTCGATCAACCTGACGCGCACCGAGTTCGCGTTGCTGGAGGCTTTCATGCGTCATCCGCGTCGGGTGCTGGAGCGTAGCTGGCTGCTTAACGAGGTGTGGGGATTCGACTTTCCAACCACGGCCAACTCCTTGGAGGTCTACATCGGCTACCTGCGGCGGAAGACAGAAGCTGCTGATGAGCCTCGGCTGATCCACACCGTGCGGGGCGTCGGCTACGTGCTCCGCGAGACACCACCATGATGATTGGTTCAGGGATGATCGTTTCAGTGATCATCCCCCGTGAAGTGACGCTGCGATGGTGCGTCGGCTGAGAGCCCGGCTGCGAGCCTGGCCGCTGCAGCGCCGCGTCGCTTACCTGACCACGATTGCGGTGGCGTTGGCAGTCGCAGTGACAAGCGTGGCCGGTTATGTGACGCTGCGAATCTCGCTGTACCGGGCACTGGATGCCGAAATGGTCCAGACGGCGACCTCACTCGCTGCGGTACCGGTTGCTCAGGACATCCGGACGCTCGGCGGCCTGACGGAGCGTGCGCTGCGGGCCGGCAATGTCAGCGTGGCTGCTATCCGGACCGACGGTGAGACCTTCTACGTTCCCGATGAGCGTGATCATCTGATGCTCGGGCCTAAGGAGCTTGCCGTCGCTCGCCTGCAGAGCGGCTACTCGGCGCGTAACGGCGTGACGTCGGGGGGTGACGCGTACCGCATCGTCGCGGTGCCGATCACCGATTTAGGCAACTATGCGCTCGTCCTGGGCCGGCCGCTGCAGCCCACCAACGACATCCTCAGCTCACTGTGGCTGGTCTTGATCATCTTTGGGGTGGCCGGTGTGATCATCGCCGCAGTCGTTGGGGCGTACGTGGCGCGGTCCAGTCTGCGTCCGGTACGGGAGCTGTCTGCGGCCGTGGAGCATGTCACCGTCACCAAGGAGCTGACGCCGATCACGATCAATGCGCCTGCCGGCGATATCGCGGTGCTTGCCGAGTCGTTTAACCAGATGTTGCGGTCATTAGCCTCATCACGGGAACGACAGGCTCGGCTGATCGCCGATGCGGGCCACGAACTTCGTACGCCGCTGACCAGCTTGCGCACCAATATCGAGTTGCTGGCTGCGGATGCCGAGAGCGGGATGCTGAAGCAGCAAGATCGAATCGCCATCCTGGCCGATGTCAAGGCACAGCTGGTGGAGTTCACTGAGCTCATTGGTGATCTTGTGCAGCTTGCGCGTGATGAAACGGCCTCCACGCCAGAGGCGCTGGACTTCCGTAACGTGGTCCATGCGGCACTCGACCGGGTACGGCGGCGGGCGCATGGGCTGATCTTCGACGTTGAGCTCGACCCGTTCTACGTCGTTGGAGACTCCGACACGCTGGAGCGTGCCGTCACCAATCTGTTGGACAACGCGGTGAAGTGGAGTCCGCCGAACGGCACTATCCGGGTGCAGCTGGAAGGTGATCGGCTGCGGGTAGCTGATCAAGGTCCGGGTATCTCTGAAGCCGACATGCCGTTCATCTTCGATCGGTTCTACCGTGGCGACACGGCGCGGCAGACTTCGGGGACCGGGCTTGGTCTGTCGATCGTCGCCCAGACAGTT
This sequence comes from Propionibacteriaceae bacterium, assembly GCA_036519615.1. Classification (GTDB taxonomy): domain Bacteria; phylum Actinomycetota; class Actinomycetes; order Propionibacteriales; family Propionibacteriaceae; genus Microlunatus. The sequence goes on along the minus strand of DATDKX010000121.1, from coordinate 8,110 downwards.
TCCCAGCACGGTGGCTGGGTGAAGGCAGGTCGCTCAGCCCAGGGTGGTGCCGAATTCACCATTGAACTGCCGGGGGCTACGAGTCTGGAAGCGCTCACAGAGCCGGCAGCTCAACCTGCTGGCCAGTCCCACCCGTTACCGGCCACCGCCTCCTCTGCAGGCGCACCGTCAACCCGATAAGCGGCGACAGTCGGCGCACAGGCCGAGCAGGGCAGCATGATGGGGTTCGACCAGGAAACCGACCTCACGATCGACCCTAGCGATCAAGGAATCCAGGGCGTCAGCAGGTATGTCGATCACCGCTTGGCAGTTGGTGCACTGCAGATGCGCGTGTGTGGTAGCGGTCTGGCCGCTGGGCAAAGGTACGGCTAGGTGGTAGACCGTGGCCGAGCCTCCGACATGAGTGTGGGTAACCAATCCAAGATCACCAAGCGTGGACAGAGCGCGATAGACCGTGGCCCGATGAACTCCAGGAGCCGAGACTTCAGCTCGTGCCACGATCTCATCAGCCGCCAGGTGTTCCTCGGTCCTGTCAAGTACTTCGATCACCGCCTGGCGGGCCCTTGTGACGCGCTCGTGCTTTTCGCGGAGCACGGTCAGCGCGGTTTGAACTCGTCGGGGGGTCGTTGAACCGCCCGACGTCAATTTGCCGGCCTGCACATCACGATTCTCCCCCTGTTCGCCGTGACATGGCTCAGGCGAACGTCCCAGAAACGCCCTAGGGCGTCACCTCGCCCCGCTTCTCGGGCGGAGCATGAGAGTGACGCCTAGGGCTGCAACCCAAAGTCCCCAGCCGCTGCTTCCGATGAGGCCTGCGAGGTCAAAGACGGGAAAGCCGGGGAGGGCCGTTGCCAGGATGTCACCCTGATTGAACAGGTAGAGCAGGCTGACGAGCAGTCCGAGGACGCCAAGCCAACGTGGCAGCACACGAGTGCGGAGTATGACGATGCTGAGGGTGACGGACCAGCCGATCCCGAGCAACTGCCCAAGGTGCTCGCCGAGGAGGGCGCCGCCGAACTGGTGCTGGGCGAGCCAGGCAGCCGCCAACGCGGGGCGGTTTGCCGCATCCCCCTCCTGGTACATCCGTGCCAGTGGCGGCACCACGAACACCCAGCGCAGAAAGCCGATCAGGGCGAGCACTACGGCAATCGCACCGGCGAAGGTCCCTACCCAGAGCGCTGCGTCGTCGCGCCGATCAAGCACTGTGGGAAGGAGCAAGATCGGCACGATGAGGATGGCGTAGGTCCATGCCGTAGCAAACCAGGTCCACACCAGACTGGGGCCACCCGCTGCGAACCTCGTGAGCACGACATCGGCAGGTTCGCGAAGTATGTCTGGCCAGTCAAACGTTGCAGACAAGAAGGTTGCGGCAGTGGCGAATGCCAGAGCGCCAATCAAGAAGAGTGCTCCGGTAGTGCGACGCAGAGTGAGGCTAGGGTATTCACTCGTCACAGCGTGCTCCCGGATAGTCACAATGAGACTCGACTCACTTTGTCACCAGCAGGCTTTGCGGGTGGCTAATTCGCAGACTGCAGGGACGGTTTGCTAGGCGTCGCAGGCAGGTACGCACTCGGCCGGCGGTACATAGATGCGATATTGTCGCATCTGGCGGTTACTCACCGTCATCAGTCCACGAGGAGATTCGCGATGTCTGGCACTGAGTTGTCTGATGCTGGGCTCTCCACCCGGTGTGGCCGCGCGAGCCTCACCCGTAGGATCTCCGCAACGGAGTGGCGGTCAATGAGCGGCATGGGCGCATTCATCCTGTTGCTGCACCTCGTCGGCTGGGGTGTCCTTATCGGGATTGTCGCCCCGCACCGATATCAAATTGCTTCCGGCCAGGTGCTGGGCATCGGGCTTGGGCTGACCGCGTACACACTCGGCATGCGGCATGCCTTCGACGCCGACCACATTGCTGCGATCGACAACACCACACGTAAGCTGATGGCCGACGGTCGGCGGCCGGTCTCGGTCGGCTTCTGGTTCTCCCTCGGACACTCCACCATCGTGTTCGGACTGGTTGCGTTGCTGGCCTTAGGCGTACGCGCCTTGGCCGGCCAAGTCGAGGACGAGGCCTCGCTGCTACAGCAGATCACTGGCGTTGTAGGGACCGCCGTGTCCGGCATATTCCTCTACATCATCGGGATCATCAACTTCGTGATCTTGATCGGAATTGTCAAGGTATTTCGCCGTATGCGGCAGGGCGCCTATGACGAGAAGTCCCTTGAGGAGCAGTTGAACAGTCGCGGTTTCATGAACAAGATTCTGGCTGGCACCACTAGGACAGTGAGCAAGCCGGCGCAGATGTATCCGATCGGCGTCCTGTTCGGACTCGGCTTCGACACAGCCACGGAGGTTGGCCTACTGGTGCTTGCCGGTGGTGCGGCAGCCTTGGCCTTGCCTTGGTATGCGATCTTGACATTGCCGATCTTGTTCGCAGCAGGTATGTGCTTGCTGGACACCATCGACGGCTGCTTCATGAACTTCGCGTACGGCTGGGCCTTTTCCAGGCCGGTCCGCAAGGTCTACTACAACATCACCGTGACAGGGCTCTCAGTAGCCGTCGCCTTGATCATCGGCAGCATCGAGCTGATCTCCATTCTGACCGAAAAGACTGGCATCACATCAGGGCCGCTAGCCGCCATTGCGAACCTCAACCTGGACCTCGTTGGTTACACCATCGTCGCGCTGTTCGTGATCACCTGGGTGCTTGCTGTGATCATCTGGAAATACGGCCGCATTGAAGAGAAGTGGAGTGCCAGTCTGCAGGCGTGATCTAAGGTCACGCTATGAAGAAGCTCATCAACGACCCGCAAGAGGTTGTTGCCGAGGCGCTGCTCGGCATCGAGGCCGCCCGGCCCGAGGTCCGCGTGGACCATGCCAACCGCATCATCTACCGTCGCGACGCACCCGTGGCGGGCAAGGTCGGTTTGGTGTCCGGTGGCGGTTCAGGTCACGAGCCATTGCACGGCGGATTTGTCGGTTTAGGCATGCTCGATGCGGCCTGTGCGGGTCAGATCTTCACATCGCCAACGCCTGATCAGATGCTTGAGGCGACCAAATGCGTGGACTCGGGCGCCGGTGTGTTGCACATCGTCAAGAACTACACCGGCGACGTGATGAACTTCGAGATGGCGGCGGAATTGGCCGCGGCCGAAACCGGAATCACGGTCAAGACCGTCGTTGTCAATGATGATGTCGCCGTAGAGGACTCGCTCTATACGGCCGGGCGGCGCGGCGTCGGAGTGACCGTGCTACTCGAAAAGCTGGTTGGCGCAGCCGCAGAGGAAGGGCGCCCACTCTCTGATCTGGTGACGTTGGCGCGCATGATCAACGACTCCGGTCGCTCAATGGGTATGGCTCTCACTAGCTGCACGGTGCCAGCCGCGGGCAAGCCGACGTTCCAGCTCGGCGAGGATGAGATGGAACTCGGCATCGGCATCCATGGTGAACCTGGGCGTCGGCGAGTGCCATTGGTGAGTGCGCGGCAGATCGCCGAGCAACTCATGGAACCGATCCTCGCCGATCTTGACTTCACGTCGAGTCCGGTGATTGTCATGCTGAACGGGATGGGCGGTACGCCGCTGATCGAGCTGTATTTGATGTACGGCGAGGTCGCCAAGATCATGGATACGGTAGGAGTCACCGTGACTCGAAATCTGGTGGGGAATTACATCACCTCTCTCGAGATGGCCGGGTGCTCGATCACCCTGCTCCAGGCGGACGACGAATTGATCAGGTTGTGGGATGCTCCGGTGAATACGGCCGGCCTGAGGTGGGGGCTATAGGGGTTGTGGAAAGCGCGGCAATCACCCTCGAACAACTGACCGGCTGGCTACGGCGCTTCCACGAGCTGGTGATCAAGAACCAGACAAAGCTCACTGACCTCGATTCGGCGATCGGTGATGCTGATCACGGCATCAATATGGCTCGGGGCATGACTGCGGTGATCGACAAGCTTGACGGGTTCCAGACGGGACACGTCAACGAGCTGTTCAAGACGGTCGCTATGACGCTTGTGATGTCCGTCGGGGGTGCCAGCGGCCCCTTGTATGGGACTTTTTTCCTGCGCTTCGCCGGCGCAGCCGGCCCGGCCATCGAACTCGACACTGCAACTTTGATGACGGGTCTGCATGCTGGTCTCGCTGGCATCGCGGAACGTGGCAAGGCTGAGCCTGGTGACAAGACCATGATCGACGCGCTGTCACCGGCGCTGGAGGCCATGGAGGCGGTGCTGAAGAACGGTGGTGATCTGGCGGCCGCAGTGACAACTGGGCGGGATGCCGCGGTTACCGGCCGGGATGCGACTGTGCCGATGGTCGCCCGGAAGGGTCGGGCGAGTTATCTGGGCGAGCGCAGCGCCGGCCATATGGATCCAGGTGCGGCCTCCATGGCGCTGCTTTTCGAGGCCCTGGCCGCCGAATTGGCAGGCTGACCGGCGATGGTCGGGATCGTCGTCGTCTCCCACAGCGCCGACCTGGCTCGCGCGGCGGTGGACTTGGCGCTGCAGATGGTAAATGGTCCAGCTCCGCGGATCGAGATCGCAGCGGGCACGGCAGACGACCGTCTCGGCACCGACGCGGCACGCGTAGCGCAGGCCGTCGAGGCGGCTGACGATGGCGAAGGCGTCGTTGTGATCATGGACCTCGGTTCTGCAATCTTGAGTGCAGAACTTGCCCTCGAATTCTTGCCCGAGCCAGGCATCAAGACTCGTCTCGTCCCGGCTGCGTTTGTGGAAGGCATCTTTGCCGCTGTCATTTCAGCGGCTGGCGGTGCTCAACTCGACGCTGTCGCCCGGGATGCAGAAGAGGCACTCGAGGCAAAGGCGGCCCAGCTTGATCAGGCACAGCTTAGTCAGACTCAGCTTCCCGGAGACGCTGTAGCGCCGGCGATCAGTCGCCCAGCGATCATTGCAGAGACGACCGTTGTCAACCCGGATGGCATCCACGCGCGACCTGCGGCGCTCATCGTCCAGACTCTCAGGTCCTTTGATGCGCAGGTCACTATCGCCACCGATCGCTCGGAGCCAGTCTCGGCGCGCAGCCCAACTGCCTTGATGTCACTCGGTGCCCGGGCGGGTGATGTGCTTCGGATCGAGGCCGATGGCGCCGGCGCTGCCACTGCGGTTGATCGCATCGTCGCCTTAGTACGCGATGGTTTCGGAGAACTGGTTCGCTTCGGCCGGCCCAGCTCACAGGACCGGGCTTTCGACGGACCCAGCTCGCATCCGATCGGAGTTAGCCCGGGACGGGTGGTCGGTCCAGCCTTGCGGCTGCGAGATCCGATCACCGAGCCCGATCCGGGTGTTAGCGTCCCCGTGGCCGAACGGCCGGCCGCGGTCGAACGACTCGCAAGCGCTGCGGCTGAGGTGGCCGATCAGCTGCGCGGTCGCGTGAGCGCGGCTGGCACTGTAGGCGAGCTGCTCGAGGCAACCGCCGCAATCGCTACAGACCCTGAGTTGCTTGCTGACGCGAGCATGCGCGTCCGGGAACGCGGCCTCACCCCAGAGCGGGCAGTGTGGGACGCGATGGAAGTCGCGGCAGACTCGCTGCGTGAGGCCGGCGCCCGCCAGGCGCTACGGGTATCTGATCTCTACGGCGTCCGCAACCGGATAGTGGCACTGATCACGAATCGGTCGGCGGCGGGCGTGCCTGATCCTGGATATCCCTTCATCTTGCTAGCAATTGATCTTGCACCAGCCGACGCCGCCGAACTGGATCCCGCGCGCTGCCTGGCTATCGTGACCGAGGAGGGTGGACCGACCTCTCATACGGCCATCATCGCTCGCTCACTTGGTATTCCGGCCGTTGTCGCGGCACGTGGCGCGACAACAATCGCAGATGGCACGGTGCTGCTGGTCGACGGCAGCACGGGCGAATTGATCACGGAGCCAACAATTGATCAACGAGCCACGGCCACTACGAAGCTTCGCAGCCGCGAGCGCCTTGCTGGTCCTGGCAGGACAGCCGACGGCCACCCGGTGGCTCTGCTTGCGAACATCACAGCTATTGAGGATGTTGCCGCGGCGCTTGAGTGCGGCGCCGAGGGGGTCGGTCTGTACCGCACCGAGCTGTGCTTCCTGGACAGAGTCAAGGCTCCTTCAATTGGGGACCAGGTCACTGCCTACCGCGCCGTGCTCTCGAAGTTCGGCGGCCGGGTGGTGATGCGCACACTGGACGCCGGCTCGGACAAGGCGCTGCCATTTCTGGGTCACGCTGATGAGCCGAACCCTGCCTTGGGAGTTCGCGGGATCCGTACCGCCGCGGCCTATCCGCAGCTACTTGATGATCAACTTAAGGCGATCAAGGCGGCTGCCATGGCCGAGTCCGCAGAGGTTTGGGTCATGGCGCCCATGATCACCACTGTTGCCGAAGTGCGTCGCTTCTCACAAGCGGCGCGCGAGGCCGGCCTGCCGACCATCGGCATCATGATCGAAACTCCGGCTGCTGCCCTGCAGGCTGAGCAAATTCTGACCGAGGTCGACTTCGTCAGCATCGGTACCAACGATCTTGCCCAGTACACGTTCGCCGCGGACCGACACTCGGCCGATCTCGCCTCACTGAACGATCCATGGCAGCCGGCATTGCTGCGCCTGATCGAGATGGTGACTTCTGCTGCCGCTGGCAGCGGCAAGCCGGTCGGGGTATGCGGTGAAGCCGCCTCTGATCCATTACAGGCGCTCGTACTGGCCGGTCTCGGTATCTCCAGCCTCTCTATGGCACCCGCAGCGCTCGCCGCGGTTGGTCGAGGGCTTGCCGCAGTGACTCTCGAGGATTGCCGACGGGCGGCGCGGGCGGCCTGTGACACCGACTCGCCTGCCTCCGCCAGAGGGCTCGTACATGAGATAGCGGGCCTCGACCGGCTCAGCCCGCATTGATCGCGGCAGGCTCAACCCACCTTGCGAGCGGTGAAGATCAAATACTCCCAGTCCAGCACAGTGGAATCGATGCCCACATCAAAGCGTTGGCCGAGCTCCACCAGATCTTGATCAAGTGCGGCGACCCGATCCGGATCATCGGTGATGAAGTGGTACATCGGAAGTGGTTCCCGGCTTCGCAATTCCCGCAGTTACGTCGGTCAGCGGTTGATCTCACTTCTTTGGCTGGCTAGTTGATCAGCTCGGCGACGGTGATCAGATTGTCTTCTGTGTCAGCAATCTCGGCAACTCGGATCCTCTCCTGTGCCCTCTCCTGAGGCGAGCTGGTGATGCGCCCACCAACCTGGATCACGCGCTGCAGCGCCGCATCAAGATCTTGTACCTCGAAGCCAAGTCCGGTGTGAGTCTCGCTGCCGCTGCCGCCGGGATGTAGGGCGATCGTCGTGCCAGCAACAACGAACATGAGTGCTGGAAGCACACGCCCATTGGGGTGCGGCGATGCCCAGCAGTCCTGCGCCGATCAGGAGTATCAGCAGCGACGCTTGGTTGGCGACATCGGAGGGAGACTGATCGATCCAGACCAGTACTGCGGCGGCCACCAGCAGGCCGCTTCCGTACAGAAATTGACGCATGATCGTTCCTCGAATGGAGCTATGCCGTCAGCCTGACTCAATCATCGCGCGGTCGCCAGATGTCCACGGCGATTTCCCGCATCTGCTCGCTGAAGATCCCGGACGGGTTGGCGTCCTGTAACAGCCGCCGAAGATCAGCTTCGAAGGCATGGCGGCGTTCTCCGAACAAGTGCGGCGTCGAGCTGGAGAGCGAGAAGATGCCAGCCACAATCTGATCAGTAGTGCGCTCGACGATCTGGCCGGGAACCTCGATCCGTTGCGGGCCGTAGCAGCCGGCTGCCCGCCAGACCTCTGCCTCGCGTTCGCCGGTGTTGGGCGGCAAGCCCTTGCCCCAACGACCGACCGAGCCGAGGTAGCGCTCAATCAGCTCTTCGATGGCTGAACGAGGCGGCTGCGGATGGGGCAGTGCAGCGTGGCTGTCGACACCGCGGTGCGTGGTGGCGTGCACGTGCACGCAAGCTCCACCCGGTTCGAGCATGCTGAGCGCGATACGAGCGACTGTTGCCTGATCCATCCAATGAAATGACTGGGCGAAGCTGATCACCTGGTATTGCCCCAACTCCGCTGGCAGCTCCTCGGCGCGCAGCTGGCGCCACTGCAA
>DATDKX010000120.1:0-2832 GCA_036519615.1 Propionibacteriaceae bacterium | reverse complement strand
CATGGCGTGGGCGCCGAACTGGTGGTAGACGCCGGTGACGGTGGCCACCAGGGCCGAGGAGATCATCTGGCTGAACCAGGTCACCCGCACCCCCGGGTCCCCGAAGATGCGCTCGAAGTGCGAGTCCATGGCGGCCAGGTCAAGCAGGGTCTCATTGACGTCGAACACCTGCACCAGGCTCATGGTGACCTCCTTCCGCCGCCCGCCTCCCGCTCAGCGGTGTTCGGGGTTCTCGAAGTCGAAGCGGGAGCTTGAGCAGGTTCACTATGGCGTGCGGCTGTTCCAGTCGCGCCCATGATCGATCGTCGGAGAGGCTGATGCCGAAGCCTGAGCTTGAGGGTCTGACCAACTTCCTGGATGAGATGGGCCTGCTCAAGCGGTCCAAGCGGGCTGGCTGGCTGATCGCCGGCGTGGACAACCCCGAGAGCATCGCCGAGCACACTTTCCGGACGGCGATCATCGGGTATCTGCTGGCTCGCATGGAGGGCGCCGACCCCCATAAGACGGCAACGCTGTGTCTCTTCCACGATACTCAGGAGAGCCGCATCGGGGATGTGCCGTCGGTCGGCAAGGCCTATGTCGTAACTGCTCCGAACCCGCAGGTCACCGCCGACCTGGTGGTCGGCTTCCCCGACGAGATCGGTCAGGCGGTGCGGGAGCTGGTGGATGAGTACGAGGCCCGTGAGAGCCTGGAGGCACGGCTTGCCCGTGATGCCGACAAGCTGGAGTGCTTGATTCAGGCGCGGGAGTACCAGGCTCAAGGGCATGAGGATGTGCCGCCGTGGATTGAGACTTCGGCCGCCGCCCTGCAATCCCGGTCCGCTCGGCAGCTCGCCGAGGCGTGCCAGCAGGTGCCGCCGCGGCAGTGGTGGAAGGCATTCGCGGAGTCGTATCCGAGGCCGGTCAAGACCAGCGGGGAACCTGATCTGTCGTGCTTGTTAGAAGTCTTCTCCTCTTCGCGAGAACGTCCGTCTGGCCGAGGCCCCGCCACCACGAGCCCATCACGACGTCCCAGCCCTACAGCACACCGGGGCGGCCGACTATCGCGAGCTCGCTCATGAGCTCATGAGCTCATGAGCTCATGAAAGGAGGGCGATAGCCGTGGCCGGCCGCAAGCTCGCCCTGACCTCCTGGACGAGCTCATGCCGGCGCCGGCCGCCGAAGCCGCGGCCGAGCGGCCGCACCCCCTCCCGCCGGGCCCAAGCCGTCGCGTGGTGGTGAAGATTCGGGGGAGCGTCGCCGACCAGGCCCGGGCGGCCGCCCGCCACCTTGGTCGGCTACGTCGAAGACGCCATCCGGGAGCGCCTCGAGCGTGACCGGGCCGAGCTCAACCAGGGCGAGGACCCCGCCCGTGACCGACCACCTGCGCCCGGTCGGCGGATCGGCGGTGGCAGACTTGTCCAGTGGGTTTCCGTCTTACGCGCATGCTATGAAGCAGGGTGCGGTGGTTAAACGGGAGGCAAGCGGCATGACAAAGGCCTATCTCGCCCTCCTTCGTGGTATCAACGTCGGCGGCAAGAACAAAGTACCGATGGCGGAGTTGAAGGCGTGCTTTGAGGAGCTGGGCTGTGAGAACGTTCGAACGTATATTGCAAGCGGCAATGTGATGTTTGAGTCAAATAAGAGTTCCGCTGAGCTGACTGAGGAGATCCAGGAAGCTTTACCAGTGAAATTCAGATTGGATAGCGAGCTCATAAAGATTTTGGTACTTTCACGCGATCAGTTACAGAAGGTCATTGACCAAGCTCCGAAGGGGTTCGGAACTCAGCCTGGTAAGTACCACTCAGATGCCATTTTCTTGATGGGCATTCCCTCGGATGAAGCTATCAAGATCTTCAACCCAAGAGAAGGCGTTGATAAAGTCTGGCAAGGAGATTTGGCCATCTACTCGCAGCGCCTCTCCGCTCAACGTACTAAAAGTCGCCTTTCTAAAATCATGTCCAGCCCTCTCTATAAACAGATGACCATCCGCAGTTGGGATACCACAGCGAGACTCTTTGAGTTAATGAATGCCATGGAACGCTAAGAGGACATTCCGGACCCTCGGGTGAGGCAATGGGCCGGGTTGGGTTCGGGTGATGGGATGGTCCCGGTTCATGACCACGCTGGCCGACAAGCTGCTGCCCGATGGGCTGTGGCCCGGTATTCGAGGCGCTGCTGGACGACCTGCCTGCGGTGCGCACGCCGGCCGGCGGCGCTGCCGGCCTGAGAAGGTTCACGCCGACAGGGCCTACGACCATCGCCGCTGCCGCGGCTACTTGTCACGCCGGGGGATCAAGGTGCGCATTGCCCGCTGTGGGATCGAGTCCTCGCAGCGGCTGGGCCGCCACCGCTGGAAGGCGGAACGCACGATCGCCTGGCTGGCGGGGTGCCGGCGGCTGCGCATCCGCTATGACCGGGACTCCGAGCGGTTGTTCGCCTTCGCGATGCCGGCCCGTGACCGGCTGGGCGACAACCGGCTGCCCTGTGCGATCACCGTCCGGTTGCCATGAGCTCGGTTCGGGGACCGCGCGGTCAGGGCCCCCCGGGTGAGAGGGCGAGGCCCGACCCGCACCCCCCCGAGATGTAGTTTGCCCATGAGCCCTGGCCACTCCACAGTCTCAAGGACGGAGGCTGCGTTCCACGAACGAAGCGGGTGGTCCAGGAATGACGAAGGTGCTGGCGGGAATCACGACGTCCGTCGACGGGTATGTCACGGGACCCAACGACGGCCCCGGCGAGGGGCTCGGCGAGAGTGGCGAACGGCTGCACTACTGGGTGTTCGGCGGGCCGTGGACCTACGAACGCGAGCCGACCGGCGAGCCGACCGGCGAGGACGCCGCGTGGCTGGCC
>DATDKX010000119.1:0-9405 GCA_036519615.1 Propionibacteriaceae bacterium | reverse complement strand
GTTGACTTTGGAGGCCCTAGCTGTGGTGATGCTCGCCCTCATCGGTCTCGCCGGGAATTTCTGGGTCGTTGTTGTGCTGATCATGCTGTGGGCGCTCGCAGCCTACGTCGGTACGCCGATCCGGCAGGCCTATCTGAACGGCATGATCCCGTCTCAGGAGCGCGCGACGATTCTGTCTTTCGACTCGTTGATCAACAGCACCGGCGGCATCGTTGCGCAACCGCTGCTCGGAAAGAGCGCCGATGTTTGGGGTTATCAGGTGTCCTATCTGCTTTCCGCAGCCGGCTCAGCACTCGCTCTGCCCTTTATCGCGCGAGCGCGCCAACTGAATACTCCAGCCGACCTTGACACCGGGCCAAGGGCCAGCTTAGCCGATCAAATAGATGCGTGATTCCCACGGCGCGAGATCCAGCGATATGGAGTCCTCATGCGTGGCCAGTAGCATTTGCGCGCCGGTCAAGTCCGGAACCGCATCTCCAGGAACACTCGCCGGCTCAGATGAGCAGTTGGCGATCATCACCAGGACCTGATCATCCAAGGTTCGAGTGAGGGCCCAGATCTGCTCATGATCAGGCAGCAACAGCTCGAACCGCCCATGCACGATCACTGGATGATCATGACGGAGCTCGATCAGCTTACGGAAGTGGTGGAAGACCGAGTGTGGATCCTCAATTTCGGCTGCGGCATTGATCGTGACGTAATTGGGGTTGATTGGCAGCCAGGGAATCCCGTCGGTGAAGCCAGCGTGTGAGCTGTCGTCCCACTGCATCGGCGTACGTGCATTGTCCCGGCTCCTCACCGAGAGCGAGTGCAACACCGCCTCGACCTCCAGCCCAAGACTGATTGCGGAGGAGTGGTAGTTGATCGACTCGATGTCGCGGTATTGCTCGATGGATGTGAAGTACGTGTTGGTCATACCGAGCTCTTCGCCCTGGTAGATGTACGGCGTGCCTTTGTGCATGTGTTGCACGGTGCCAAGGGTCTTGGCAGAGTTCTCGCGGTGCTCGGCACTATCGTCGCCGAACCGTGACACGGCCCGCGGTTGATCATGGTTGTCCCAGTACAGCGAGTTCCACCCGGCATCGGCCAAGGCCTGCTGCCACTCACTGAGATTCTTTTTCAGTGCCGGCAACGCAAGCGGAGCCAAGTCATACCTGCCATGGCCACCGGGGACCATGTCCAGGCTCACATGCTCAAAGGTGAAGACCATGCTCAGCTCATGATTCGCTGGATCGGTCGCCCGCCGAGCAGTCTCAATAGTCGAGCCCGGCATCTCGCCAACGGTGAGGAGATTCCGCTCGTCCAAGCCCACGGCAGCGTTCATCTCAGCGAGGAACTCATCGAGCCGCGGACCGTTTGCAGTGAAGGGAAAACAGAAGACAAGGGTTTTGCCCGCAGGTGGCACGCCATCAACGAGCTCGCCCTTGGAAATCAGGTTGATCACGTCCATGCGGAAGCCGTCGATGCCACGATCGACCCACCAGTTCATCATGTCGTAGATCGCTTGCCGCATCTCCGGGTTCTCCCAGTTGAGGTCAGGCTGCTTGGTGCTGAACAGGTGCAGGTAATACTCTCCGCTGCGCTCGTCCAACTGCCAGGCTGAGCCGTGGAACGCGGATTCCCAGTTCGTCGGCTCCGCGCCATCGGCGCCCGGCTCAAGTCCCGGCCGTGGCGGACGCCACCAATACCAGTCCCGCTTGCCTGACGCCGGATCGCGCGACTCCATGAACCATGGGTGCTCATCGGAGGTGTGGTTGACGACTAGATCCATCACGATCTTGATGCCGCGCTCGTGCAAACCGGCAATGAGCCGGTCCAGATCCTCCAATTTGCCGAAGAGCGGATCAATATCGTGGTAGTCGCTGATGTCGTAGCCGTTGTCGTCCATCGGCGAGGTGTACACCGGCGACAGCCAGACCACATCGATGCCGAGCTCCGCAAGGTAATCAAGGTGCGACAGCATCCCCGGAATGTCGCCGGTGCCGTCGCCATTGCTGTCGGCGAAGGAGCGCGGGTATATCTGATAGACCACTGCGGACTTCCACCAGTCAGTCAGGCGATCAACGGGAATGGCAGCGGTCTGTGTCGGCTCAGAGGTCACACATCCGATCCTTCCACAGCGATTCCGAGGCGATCCGCAATCGCGTTGATCTCCGTAGCGAGGTTGGCGCGGGCAGCATCGGTCAGTTGCCGTCCCTTCGCGGTGCGGAAGATTTCGCGGTCGACAAACGGGATCAGGGCCGATAGCCGCCCAGTCAAAAACTCGTCCTCCGGCACGTCGGCATACTCAGCACGTACGGCAGCCACGTAGTCGGCATAATTTCGCGGATTGGAGGCGAGAATCGCCAGGTCCGCGTCGCAGAGCAGTTCGCCCTCGGGGTCACGCGGCCCGGGCAGATGAGTCGCGGTCAGCCGAACCAGCCGTGCGATCTGGTTCAGGTCCTCCTGCTCCAGACCGACGCGGCTCAGCTGCCGCAGCGCCAGCCGGGCAGAGGCCTCCTCGTTGCTGACCTGACCTTCCGGGATGGCATAGACAGCGTCGTGATACCACGCGGCCAGCTCCACCAGGAACAGATCATGATCATCGGCAAGCTGATCGATCATGGTAAGCACGTTCAGCAGATGCCTGGTGGTGTGGTAATGCCGATGTGGCTCGTTGTAGCGCATGATCAAGTTCTCGCCGAGTTCCCGCTGCCTTGGCAGGGTCGCGTCCCAGCGCGCCAGCAGCTCAGCGTCATGATCATCAGTGGGCATCGGGTCCTCCATGATCCGGCCTCCGATCGGTTAGGTAGCGCAACGGGATCGGCAGTTCCCGACTTCGGTCCCATGGTCGTTGCCACCCTGCTAGATCGAGTACGCCGTCGAGCAGGTGCGCGGTGAGGCCCCAGATGAGGTGCCCGTTCACCTCGAAGGCCGGCCCGGTGTAGCCCGACGGATGCCGTACTCGGGCACGGTGCGTAGGATCGGTCAGTACAGCGACCGGCACGATATCGATCGATGCTGCCTCCCGGGTATCCATCACCCCCACCGGGCTAGGGTCGCGCCACCACGCGATCACCGCTGTGACATCGAACCCGCTGACCTCCACATACGCCGGCGGAAGTACGCCGAGGACTTCGATGCCGCTCCGGTCAACGCCGGTCTCCTCCGCCGCCTCCCGCAAAGCAGTGTCGGCTAGGTCGTGATCATCAACATCTGCAGCGCCACCAGGAAAGGCAATCTGTCCTGCGTGGTTACGCAGACCTGCGGCACGCTCGACGAACATGATCTCCGGACCTGCCGGGCCCGCACCGATCAAGATCAACACTGCTGCCGGCCGGGCCCCGATCCCGGGCCGGAGGGCCACTACCTGGTCCAGCCTGAATTGCTCAGACAGGGAATCGGTCAGCGTGTCGAGCCACTCAGGTCGTTCCAGCGCTGGATTAGTCATGGACTGACCCCGAGATACTTCCGCGCCGCGTCCCGGATTTCATCAGCCGACTTGAACGATCCAGCGTGGCGATAGGCGATCGTGCCGTCCGGGCGCACGAAAAAAGTCTGGGGTGGGCCGCTAATCTGCAACGCTGCCCGCAACACCACGTCGGGATCGGCCAACTGCGGGTATTTCCACGTGGACAGTTGCGCGAACTCGATGGCCAGCGCCGGTTGCGGATCGGCGTGGTCGATTCCCAAGATCATCAAGTCGGACTTGTTGGTTGTTGCCACATCGGCGAGATAGGGCGCTTCCTCCCGACATGGCCCGCACCATTGGGCCCAGACGTTGATCATCATCGGCTTGCCACGCAGGCCGGCCAAGCGAACTTCGCGGCCGCCGCCGAGGCAGGGCAACACTACGTCGGGCAATCCAGACCGCGCCGGCGCAACATCAGGATCGGACTTGGGACAGTCAGCGATGCCCGCCTTTTTCTTCATGATCGCAAGCCCTGCCGTGGATTCGGGACTTGGCGCAACCTCGCTCTCGGGCGCCATCGGAGGCGCTGACCCGGCCGGTGCTGAAGGACTGCCACATCCAGTGAGCACTAGTGCAGCTACGGCGACGGCCGCCACCCACCAGTACCTATCAAGTTTCCGACCAATGCGGACTTTTCGGGCTCCGGAGCCGCCTCTGGATGTCGAATTTCCGACCAATGCGGAGTTTTCGACCTCCCCCGCGCCTGGTTGAGGTCGAATTTCCGACCAATGCGGACTTTTCAACAACGGGCGGTCAGTGATTGGGCGAGCTGCCCTCGTCATCCCCGCGGCTCCCGAACCAGCTTGGCCGCCTTGATCGGATCGATCTCGCCTTCCCCGTACGAGGGGCACAAGCGGGCCACCGGGCAAGCGCCGCAAGCGGGATTACGCGCATGGCAGCGACGCCGGCCATGCCAGATGACGTTGTGACAAAGCTGCGTCCAGTCCTTAGGCGGAAACAGTGCCCCGACTGCGACCTCGATCCTGTCCGGTTCGGTCTCAGTGGTCCATCCGAAACGTCGCACCAGACGGTTGAAGTGGGTATCCACGGTGATGCCGGGAATGCCGAAAGCGTTGCCGAGTACCACATTGGCGGTCTTCCGGCCGACGCCCGGCAGCGTCACCAAATCCTTCATGCGCTTGGGCACCTCACCATCAAACCGCTCAGTGAGAGCCGCCCCAAGCTTGATCAAGGTGTCGGTTTTCGCCCGGAAGAACCCGGTCGGCTTAATGAGCTCTTCGAATTCCGCGCGGTCTGCAGCGGCGTATGCGGCGGCGTTGGGATAACGCGCGAAGACGACAGGCGTCACCAGGTTGACTCGCTTATCAGTGCTCTGCGCGGACAAGATTGTCGCCACCAGCAGTTCCAGCGGGTTGCTGAAATTGAGCTCAGTGTGCGCATCGGGATAGGCGGCCGCCAGGAGGCGGTTCATGGTGCGGGCACGGCGTACCAGCGCAGTGCGCGATTTGTCGAACGGCACAATCGGAGCCTGGTCAGCGACCTCAGAAGTCAACTCAGTGTCCGTCATTTCGGGGCACCGCCTCACCTGCTCGAGCTCATGCCATCACAGTAGTTGAGAGGCACATTTGACTCGGGCACTGCTCACGCGACCGACGCTCGCAGTGCAAGTTTGGGCCCTGACGTTCCCGACCATTCGACGGTAGCCTTGCCATCGATAGCCGTACCGTAATCAGGGAGGGCGCGTGGATCCCGAAGTCCTGAAGAAGGCACCGCTCTTCGCTGGATTGGAAGACGAAGCAGCGACCGCGCTCTCATCTGCAATGGGCAGCCTGCACCTCAATAAGGGCGATGTGCTCTTTCGTGAAGGCGACTCCGAAGATCGGCTTTACATCGTAGTTAGCGGCAAGATCAAGTTAGGCCGTAGCGGATCTGCGGGCCGGGAGAATCTGCTTGCTGTTCTTGGTCCCGGCCAGATGTTCGGCGAGCTGTCTGTTTTCGATCCCGGACCGCGCTCAACCACTGCCACCGCGGTAACCGCGTGCGAGTTGCGGACGCTCGAGCATGATGAGCTGATTCCCTGGTTGACGGGCCGACCAGAGGTTGCTCAGGGCTTGCTCGGTCAGCTCGCTGCGCGTCTTCGCCGGGCCAACGATGTCGTCGCCGACCTGGTCTTCTCCGATGTCCCCGGCCGGGTTGCCAAGCAGCTGTTGGAACTGGCCCAGCGGTTCGGCGACAAGCGGGACGACGGCATGCATGTGCATCATGATCTGACCCAAGAGGAGCTGGCGCAGCTCGTTGGCGCCTCGCGTGAAACCGTCAATAAGGCTCTCGCCGATTTTGCTGCCCGCGGCTGGATCCGATTGGAGCCGCGCTCGGTGACGATCTTGGATGTCGAGCGGGTAGAGCGTCGCGCGCGATAGTGCGGCAGCCCATCCTGTTACCCCCGGCTCGTGCCGAGACCTATGTTCACGTAGCTTTCCTGCGGTCTGCACAGGTTGCGACCTATGCAGACTGTTAGCAACCTGTGCAGACCTCAAAGCCGAGGCAGCCAAGAGCAAGGGGCAATCCCGGGCGAGGCTCTGGGGCTGACGCTCCGAATCGGGCTCACCGCGGAGAGCGCGAGACCCGATATGGAGTGGAGCCCCGGCTCGCGCGTTCAACCTGTACGGGTACGGGCGAGCCGGGAAGCAATCAGGCGGTGCTGAGTGTCAGGCCGCTCAGGTTGTGCCGAGCGTCACGTCGACAGTCTGCGGAGCGCCGCCGTCGCGGATGAAGGTCACGGTGACCGCCGACCCCGGCGCATAGAACCTAGTAGCAGCGATCAGTCCGTCAGTAGTAGTCGTGTGGAAGCCGTTGAGTTGGGTCACGACGTCGCCAGCCCGCAGGCCGGCCTTGTCGGCAGGACCGCCGCTCACGACCTCACCCAGCGGAACACCAGTCGAGGTAGGCAGTTCGGAATCAGAACCGGTCAATCTCACCCCGAGCTGCGCATTGCTGGTCTTACCAGTGGTGATCAACTCATTCGCGACGCGGGTCGCCACCTCCGACGGGATGGCGAAGCCAATGCCGATGTTGCCTGACTGTCCACCGTCCGGCCCTGAGCTGGTGCCGGCAATCGCGGAGTTGACGCCAACGACGTCGCCATTGAGATTGACGAGCGGACCACCGGAGTTGCCCGGGTTGATCGCGGCGTCGGTCTGCACTGCCAGATAGACAGCATCGTTGTTGGTACCGGAACGGACTGGGCGGGCGGTGTTGGACACAATGCCACTCGTCACCGACTCTGAGAGTCCGAGCGGTGCGCCGGCAGCGACCACACTCTGGCCGACCTGAAGATCAGTGGAGTTGGCGAAAGTCACCGGATTGAGATTGTTGACGCCGTCGACCTTGATCACCGCCAGGTCGTTCAACTCAGATGTTCCAACAACCTTGGCCGTCGCTGTGGTGCCGTCGTGGAAGGTCACCGTGATGGTGCCCCCGTTACCGGCACCCGCCACTACGTGGTTGTTGGTGAGGATATGCCCATCCTTGTCGAGCACCATGCCGCTGCCGATGCCGCTGCCATTGGAGGCTTGAACCGCAATTGTCACCAAGGACGGCTCGATCTTTGCAGCAGCCGCGGACACCGTGCCGTCGAGAGTCGGACTCGGCGCCGCCGCGCTTGTGACACTGACAGCTGACGGGTTGTGGTCGACCAGGAAGGCGTACGAACCGATTCCGGCCCCGGCGCCCAGCACGGCAGCCATCGCCACGCCGCCGATCATGGCACCCACTCTGCGCTTCGGCCGACGGAAACCGGGGGCCGGTGCCGGATTCGGCGCCAGTGGCGGAACACCGGGCGGTGCGGGAAAATCGGCGGCGGTGTAGCTGCCATACTGCCCGGGCGGCAGAACGACCGTGGGCTCCTCATTCGAAGCTTGAGGGTCTCTGAAGTCGGGGGTATAGCTGCCGGGCTGTGCGTTCGTTGTCATGGCTCGACA
This sequence comes from Propionibacteriaceae bacterium, assembly GCA_036519615.1. Taxonomy (GTDB): domain Bacteria; phylum Actinomycetota; class Actinomycetes; order Propionibacteriales; family Propionibacteriaceae; genus Microlunatus. The sequence goes on along the minus strand of DATDKX010000119.1, from coordinate 2,013 downwards.
GTGACTCAGAACCCTATGAGGATCCTGTGGGGCAAGAATGAGCTCCCTGAGCGTTCTGAGCAGCGTTCTCGACAGGGCTTCAGCGCTTATCCATGTCTCGTCAAATACTCCAGTTGCGCCCGAACCGACTGCTCAGCTGCCGGCCACAGGCTGCGGTCGACATCGGCGTACACCCGAGCGACGACCTCGCTGGGGGCACGGTCTCCCGCCGCAACCGCGGCTCGCACTTGATCGAGTCGCTCGTGCCGGTGTCGGCGATAAAAGGACAGACATGCCGCCGGATCGGTGACTACCGGCCCGTGACCCGGAAGCAGCTCCATGACGTTACGTGTCGTGACCAACCGCTCGACGAGATCGAGCGAGTCGAAGTACGCCGCAAGGTCGCCGTCCGGATGCGTGATCACAGTCGTGCCGCGACCCAACACCATGTCACCGGTGATCAGCCGATTGACCTGATCAGGGCCGGAGACCAGTAGCGAACGCGAGTCGCTGGTGTGGCCCGGCGTCTGGAGCACTTCAACCGTGATCCCACCCAGCGAGAGCCGTTCTCCCCCGTGGAGCCCATCGCTACCAATGCAGAACTGCGGATCGGCCGCCCGTACGCCGCACCCTGCTCGCTCGGCCAGCATCGCAGCGCCTTCGGAGTGATCAAGATGCCGGTGCGTAAGAACGATCATGATGAGTCGTGGCTGACAAGCGGCCAAGACGGCGTCCAGATGGGACTCGATCGCCGGCCCTGGGTCAATGACGAAAACACCGTGGTCCGGATCGGTGATCACCCAGGTGTTGGTTCCATCCAGCGTCATTGGGCCTGGGTTGGGGGCACGAATGAGTTGGATGTATGACGCACCCGGAGCCTCTGCAGACATCACGACGAAGTCTCCGAAGAGTGCGTCCGCGGGTAACGGAACTGCCAACCGCTCTCGGTCTGCACCAATCGCGGCAGCACCGGTTCGATCTGCCGGTCGGTCGCGTAGTTGATCACCTCGGCGACCGTCGCAAGATCAGCAAGTTCTATCAAGATCGACATTGTCGGCGGCAGCATCTTGATCAATGCGGAGCGTTCGTCAGCGAGCGCCTTGCGGGGGGCCGACCATTCCGCAAGGTCCGTCTCGCCCGAGATGTCAACGGCCTCCTGATCTCCAGGCAGGGCCGCCACGAAGAACCAGGTGTCATAACGGCGAGGCTCGATCTCCGGGGTGATCCAACGCGCCCAAGGAAACAGAGCGGCTTCATCGAGAAAGACGCCGGTCTCCTCAGCGGTCTCGCGGATCGCGCAGCGGCGGATCGGATCGAGGCCGGTCTCAGCGTCGATCGGGTCGACGCGGCCACCGGGAAACACCACCATTAAAGCGGCAAAGGGCATGAGCGCATGGCGATGCAATAAGTAGGTTTCGAGCCCGTCCTGAGTGTCGCGCAGCAAGATCACACTGGCCGCGGGCGCGGCCACACTCGGTACCGAATCTGGGGTCCACCGTGCCGCCCGCTCCACCATGCCAGCCGGCACCCGTGACCTCAGCCGACCCAACACGTCGTAGGAGTGCGACGGCATGAGCCTGGTTCTACAGCGGCTCAAAGGTCGGCGTCCAGCCGACCGCAACTACAAGGTCCACCTCGACCGGCGCGTCAAGCGGTAGCACCGCGACACCGACGGCGCTGCGCGCATGGTGACCCGCCTGGCCAAAGATGTCACCTAACAGCCGACTCGCACCGTTGGCGATCAGCGGCTGATCGGTGAATCCCGGCGCACTCGCCACATACACCGTCACCTTGATAATCCGCGTGATCGCATCAAGCTCGCCGGTCAGGTCAACCACCGCTGCCAGCCCATTGAGCGCTGCAATCTGAGCGCAGTGGGTCGCGTCGTCCATTGAGACCTCGGCACCCACCTTGCCCACAGCCAGCAGCTCCCCATTCACCAGTGGCAGCTGGCCAGCGGTATAGACCAGATCCTCGAAACGCACAGCCGGGACGTACGCCGCCAAGGGTGGCGTCACCGACGGCAAGCTGAGT
>DATDKX010000118.1:0-4954 GCA_036519615.1 Propionibacteriaceae bacterium | reverse complement strand
AGCCGACTCGACGCGCGCGAGGTCGTCGGGATGCTCGATCGTCTGTTCACGACTTTTGACGAACTCGTCGACCGCTACGAGGTCGAGAAGATCAAGACGATCGGCGACTGCTACATGGTCGCGGCGGGGGTTCCCCGGCCTCGGTCCGACCACGCGCACGCGCTTGCCGATCTCGCGCTAGAGATGAAGGACTGCGCCCACACATGCCTGCCGGAGAGCGACCTCCGGCTCCGGATCGGGATCAGCTCCGGCCCGGTCGTGGCGGGGGTAATCGGACGCCGCCGCTTCCTCTACGACCTCTGGGGTGACACGGTGAACATGGCGAGCCGCATGGAGTCGCACGGAACATCAGACGAAATCCAGATCACCCGTCCGACCTGGGAGCTCTTGGACGACGACTTCGTCACCGAGCCGATAGGGCTCGTCGACGTGAAAGGCAAGGGCGACGTGGAGACCTGGCGGCTCGTGAGCAGAAACGGTCATTAGGGCCGGGGCGTTGCCCAAGGGCATCATGGTCGTCTTCTACGATGACCTGGACTGGCGCGCGGACGCGCCCTGAGACGATGCTGACTAGCGCGCTCAATGTCCCTAAAGGGTGGCCCGATTGCGCCCCAGCCCATCGGCGTTGCGACGCAGCTCCCGCGACACCGTCGATGGCGACCGCCCGATGATGGCCGCGATGGCCCGGATCGAGTCACCGCGGGCCCGGCCGAGCGCCGACCTCTTCCCGCTGCGCCAACGTCAGACACCGACCCTGAGGTTCCGGCCTCGACGAGGTCTGACTCCTCCCACCGCAGCCAGCCAGCGGGCGCCTTGCTTGCGATAACTGCTGGCCGCAATCGCGGCATCGTTGATGAACTCGCCAGCCGCCATGCCAGCCCAGAACACCTGATAGACCTCAGGAACCATCCGATAACAGAACCGCACACAACACCCTCCGAACTAGAGATGTTGCGATCGCTGCGAGAACTCGGGGGTCCGCTTCCGGCACGACTAACAGTCCCGTCATACTGACGGGTTCTTGGAACGCCTGCCGAGTCCGGAGCCGCAGGTCTGTCAGTCGAAGCTGGCGCCGAGGGACTCGACGCGCACCTCGGCTCGATCGAGGTGGAGGCCGCAACGTGGTCGCCCGCCGGAACGCTCGACTGGTTGGGTCCACGAACGGGTGAGAACGGTGGGGTCGGGTAGGCGGTCCAGACGGAGGTCACGGCGGATCAAAGCGGCGGATCTTTGTCCCAAAGGGCCGGTCAGCTGAGCTTGGTGGAAGGGCCTTCTGTGCAAACTCAAATATCTCGTTCAAGCGCTCTGAAGGTAAATAAGCAATGCCTTCAAGTCGTCGCTGGCTTCCAATGCATCATCACCGCCGCGTTGCTGCAGCTCAGTGGCAATGTTCTTCCGCATTGTTCCGCTAGCGACATCCACCGCTTCTCGAACATCGTCATCTGTTCGCTGATGAGCGTCCGCCCAGAGCCGGAGAGCGGCTCAGCGGCCAGGTTGTCGTCATCAGGCTCGATGTCGATCTCACCCTGTTCGAACCGCTCCGCAGTGTCCAATAGTCCTCCGCTCGAGCGTTGACGAACTGTTCCTTGTCGATCGGAGCTTCACCGCCATTGTAGGGATCATGGGCAGGTTGAGCTCGGCAAGTCGTTACCACTCCGCCGCCGACACTGGGAATGTCGCTGATCGCCCGCAACCCACTCGTTCTTATCGCTTCGTCATCGATGTGAACTGAAGAAGACATTTCTGAGACGTCTGGGATCCCAGTGGGACTGTCGGCTGAACGGCAAGTGCAGCTCTGTCCCGATCGCTTGGTGGATGCCCCCTGCAGCAGCAAAATGATGCCCTTGTGCTGTTCCGGCAGGATTGCCATGTAGGAGAAGAAGTCTGGAACAATGCCGTCGTGCCAGACCATGGTCGTCTGGCCGAGACTGTTGACATACCATCCCATGCCGTACTGTGCCTCAGCACCCAGTGTTGTGAATTGCACCGCCGGGCGGTGCATCTCAGCGATGTCCGCGAGCGACAGGACCTGTGCGTCGCCGTAACGTCCACCGTTCAACTGGGTAATCAGGTAATGCGCCGTGTCCTCGGTGCTGGAGATGAGCAGGCCGGCGGAAAGCGACCCACCAGGGGGCAGGTCGCTGGCAGCGACGGGATAGCCGAACCAGTAGCGGTAGCCGGTGGCCAGGCCGCTCTTTTGTACCTCCTCACGAACGGTGTAGCTGTGCCGCATCTCCCAACGGACTGAAAATGTGGTTTTGGACATACGCTCCGTAGCTCTCACCGCTGGCGGCCTGGATGATGAGCCCGAGCAGCGTGTAGTTCATGTTGCTGTATTCAAACGCCGCACCGGGGGCGCGAGTAAGTTGGAGCGTGGCCAGGGTGCGTGCCTGTTTCTCGCCCGCGCTCAGACTACTGTCGAGGAGCTGCCATCCGGACGCAGTGGGCAAGCCGCTGGTTTGATTGAGCAACCGGCGCACCGTGATTCGAGCCGACGCCCGCGGGTCGGCGACATGGAACCCAAGGCAGATAGTGCTGAACAGGTGCATCGAGGTTGATTTTGCCTGCTTCGACGAGCTGCATCACCGCCAGGGCGGTGAACGACTTTGTTGTCGAGCCAAGGACAAAGGGCGTTTGCGGTGAGGGCGGTGGGCCGCCCCGGCGGCCCTGGCCGAAGCCGCGCTCATGCACGATCTGGTCACCGTCGACCACCGCGACGGCAGCGCCGGGAACGTTCAGCCGACCCAGCTGCTGCTCCAGATAGCGATCGAGCGCCTCGTACCCAGGTGGCTGGGCTATGTTGTCCGGACGCGCCGGCGGCACGAATCTGGCGGCGACCCATCCAAGCACCGGCGGCGCCAGGACGGCCACAGCAACCCCAACCAACGCCATCCAGATCGGTCTTTTCACATGCACGTCTTCCCCTCGATTACGACGCACCTGCTCTACAGATACTTCTAGCTGGACCGGCCCATTGCAAAGCATTCCAATTCAGTCCGGGTCGACGAGATGGCATGGATTGACGATGCATGCGCCTCGCCCTAGCGTTGGGCCGCGCCGAAGAGCACGGCTCACCCAGCGTTGAAGGGCAGATGGCTCGCCGTACGGAGCGATTGCCGAACCTCGTGGCGGGACTGTTCATTTAAAGTTCAATGAGATGGAAGGGCGGCCGTAATGGCGACAAGCGCGACTCTCACCGGTCCGGTCACTGGCGGGGGGCGGGGCTGGCCGTTCTCCCTGCCCCTCACCGACCTCGCGTCGGTGGGGTACGTCGCCGAGGAGTTCTTCATCGCCGGCGCCGCGGCCGCATATGAGGCAGAGCCGGGCGCCGAACTCCCGGTAGACGGCAAGTGGCGAGTCCGGCCCTCCCGCACCGCGCCGTTCCGTACACGGGTGTTGGTGGTGCGGCCGGTGGAGGGGGCACGGTTCAACGGCGTCGTGCACGTCAACTGGCAGAACGTCACCGCCGGCTTCGAACTCGGCACCGCCGACTTAGAGTCTGGGCAGCTTCTCGGCGGCTTCGCGTGGGTGGGTGTGTCTGCACAGCGTGTCGGGGTGCATGGCCTGCCCGGCACCGAGCAGTTCGCGCTCCGGGGCTGGGACCCGGAACGGTATGGCACGCTGAACCATCCCGGCGACGACTTCTCGTTCGACATCTATACGCAGGCGGCCCGGGCGATCGGCCCCGCGATCTTGGGTGGCGCCGAGGCGCGCAAGCTCGTTGCCAGCGGCGCTTCCCAGTCGGCGCTGCGGCTACGTACTTACGCGAATGCCATCCAGCCGATGGAGCGGCTGTTTGACGGTTTCTTGTTCCTTGTTGACTTTGGCAGAGGCGCGCTGCCCGATACCGGCGATGCCGATGCTGCGACGCTGCCCAAAAGGACCGTGCCGGTGCAGATCCGCGACGATCTCGGCGTTCCCGCTCTGGTGTTCAACAGTGAGACCGAGGCACCCGCGCTCTTCCCGGTGCGCCAGCCCGATACGGACATGCTCCGACTGTGGGAGGTCGCAGGGGCCTGCCACATGAGCGGCGGGGCGAGCCGGGAGGCGTTGGCACCGCTCTTCGCGCGTGACGGCATCGGGTTCAGGGGCGGCGGAAGCACCGGCGCCGCCGTAGTGCTAGAGAACCCGAACCTCTTGAGCTACACACCCGCCTACCGCGCTGCATTCCGCCACTTCCACATTTGGCTCGAGGGTGGCCCGCCGCCACCGCCGCAGGCTCGCATCGAATTTGAGTCAGCCGACCCACCCACGATCCGGCGTGACCAGTACGGCAACGCGCTCGGCGGCGTCCGGCTCCCCGACATCGCGGTACCCACCGGTGAGCACCGCGGCAGAAATGACGATATGCTCCAGTGGCTGTTCGGCTACAGCCGGCCGTTCACCGCCGCGGAACTGCACCAGCTCTACCCCAGCCGGGAGGCGTACCTCGGCCAGTGGCATGCTGCACTCGACCGCGGTGTCGCCGACGGGTTCATCTTGTCCGAAGACGCCCCCGCAATGAAGGCCATCGCCGACGAGACGGCCAACACCATCTTTCCGAGATAGCCCCACCGGCACTTGGCCGCGATCACCTTGCGGTTGGTGTCCGAGCGGCTGTCGCCAATCATCTCGCCCAGCCCCACCCCTGCTGAGCTCACTGCTGCTCGACGAGCAGCCCACAGTCTCGCCGCTCTCGATCGGGCCCGCCTGCTCTACATGCCTGGCGGCGATGCCGACGCCAAATGCAGGCGACGCAACTATGTCGTGCTGACGAAGCCGAATGGCCTGTTGATAGCTCGACCGCGACGGCGCTATCGGGATTTGGAAGCCGGGACAACCGTTAACCAACAGCTTCACACCTGGCAGCATCACCATGGGTCGTGGCAGGTGCGTTAGCGGATCTTTTGCCCCGTGCCGTTCCCGGACCCGGGCTGCCGGATGCCGTCGACACAGGACGGCGGCAGTCAGCGCA
>DATDKX010000117.1:0-5720 GCA_036519615.1 Propionibacteriaceae bacterium | reverse complement strand
CTTTCGCCGTATTAATTATTCCCCCGTTAGCGCCCTCCAAACCGCGTCAGGATTCTGCTGCGGGCGGGCCTCGGCCAGGGCTTCGGCGGCGTTCACAGCCTTTTCCGCACACGTAGGGCAGCCAATTCGACGACCGCGTTTTTGACAGGATCTTCATCGCGTCGGCAACCACCTTGTCGAAGGCGGCGGACCTGCTGATCGTGGGCTTGACAGGCCACTTGACCACTACCGCATTAGGCAGGTCGTTGCCGGGCTCAACCAATTCGATGGTGAGTGTTTGGCCGTTGAGGCGGCCGCTGGCTAGCGGGGTGATGGATGATTGGGACACGGTGCCTCCTGGGGCATCGAGGCCCTGGGGAGCGCTGAGATCGCGAACCAGGGCCGACCTATGTGGGTACGTAGGGCCCGGCTATCTGGCACGTATCTGGCAATGCACCAAATGAAAAAGGCCCTGACTGCTGCGTTTCCGCTAGTCAGGGGCCTATCTGTACTGGTGGGCGATACTGGGTTCGAACCAGTGACCTCTTCGGTGTGAAGCATGCCCGATGCCCGGCCGATGTCCCCGGCCGCGCGTGAGCTGCGTGTGTGAACGTGCGCGGTCGTGTACCGGTCTTCGACTTCATAGTCACTCAGTTGGTCACTCAGCACTTCGTCCCGAACTCCGCGCAGATGCATCCCTCACACTGCCCTCTGACGCTTTGGGGGCTGACGCTCAACCCGCAGGCCCTGCTAACCCCAGACCTCTCCTTCGACGTGGCACCGGCCCTGGAGTTCGCCTCGTACTGGGTGCAGCACATGCTCGTCATGTGGGCGGTTTGCTACCTGACCTGGGGGCTCGGGCTGCATCCGAACTGGCGGGACTATCGACTGGCGCTCGTCGTTACCGTGGGTTGGGCTGCCGTCACCATGACCATCAACCAGGCCCTCGGCACCAACTACAGCTACCTATGCGTGGTCGTGGTACTTGCTGGTGGTCCTGGCCCTGCTGGCCGGAGTTTGGGCGCTGATCACGTTGATCGCCACGTTAGGTAAGCCCATGCTGAACCGCGTATGCCGCGGCGGAGGTGCGGTAGCGGACGTCGAGCTTGGTCAGGATGTTGCCGACGTGCCTGTGAATGGTTCGCTCGCTCAGACACAGCTGAGTGGCAATCTCAGCGTTGGTCCGGCCCATGGCGATCAGACCCAGCACCTCGATCTCCCGCGGGCTCAGCGCGGCCAGGTGCGCGTTCCGACCCGATAACAGCCCGCGGACCCGGGATGCGTCCGGCCGTGCGCCGAGTCGCTCGAAGGTCGCCAGAGCCGCGCGGAACTCCATCCGCGCGCCCTCTTCGTCACCGAGTGCACGGCACCCCTCCCCGATCCGTGCGCCGACCTGGGCGGTCTCGTACGGGGCGTCGAGCTCCCGCCACCGGTCCGAGGCGGCCCGCAAGCGGGCCAGTGCGTCGGCGGGCCGGTCCTCACTCAGTGCGACGGCCCCATGGGCGGTATCCAGAATGGCCCGCATCGCGGTTGTCGGGTAGATGTGGGCGGTCTGCGCCATCTCGGTGATGACGTCCTTCGCGTCATCGATCCGACCAGCGGCGAGGCAGACCTCAACGGCCGCCGGGAGCAGGATGAGCCGGTCGCCCGCCCGCTCGCGCTCGGCCAGGACCCGGCGCAAACCTGCGCCGGCCGCCTGCGCGTTGCATTGGCCCAGCCGGTAGAGCGCGAGTCCCGGCTGGGCGACGTGCCCGAAGGCAGTCGCCTGCTCGAAGGCCTCCTCGACACCTGGCTCTCCCCGCAGCCGCCGCAGCTCGCCGAGCTCGTACCAGGCATGGCCGGCCACCAGTTGCCCGTCCACAGCCAGGTCATGGCATGCCCGCTGGAACTCGGCTTCAGCCCGAGGCCAGTCCCCGCGCAGACGCATCAGGATCGCGCGATAGATCCGACAGTTCCCGAAGTAGGCGCCACCCAGTTGCGGCAGTGTGCCGAGCCACTGGTCGAGGGCGACCGACCACTCCGCTGCCCGCGCGATCTCCTGCACCTCGTAGCACGAGCCGATCGCGGCGCAGTACATCACGCTTGTCGTACGCGGGGAGGTTGCCCGGCCCAGGATGCGAACCATTGCCGCATCGAGGAGCGCCAACCCCTCCTCCAGCGATCCGAGCTTGAGAGAGGCCCGGCCACGCATCGTGGTTGCGATCGTGATCAAATCTATGTCGCCGCGGCCGATCCCCAGCTCGGCCGCCCGATGCAGCAGACCCTCAGCGGTCGCGTAGTCACCCCTCCCGATGCATGCGTAAGCCCGCGGGATCAGAAGCCACCCGTATTCACCCGACCCCCGCTCATCCGAAAGCGTCCCGGCTCGCTCGACCCAGCCGGCCGCGATGGCAAACTCGCCTCGCGCGAAGACATGAGCACTCCAGAGCCAGTACGTCGCACGCGTCGTCTCGTGGATCTCGCCGGCTTCCGCCCGCAGCTCGAAGCATCGGGTCAGCACGGCGATCGCCTCGTCGATCCGCCCGATCACCTGCGCGGCCTCTGCCCAGGACTCCAAGTCCCCAACGGTCAACGGCGTGGCCCGGTCAGCGGCTGCGTACTCCTCGCAGGCCCGGACCCACCGCGACGAGCGGACGTGCTCGCGGGCGGTTTCGAGATGGCCGGGTTCGCCGCTCATCGCACCTCCCTGCCGCCGATCCTGCCACCGGTGGCGCTGGGTAGGAATACCCACCGCGGGTGCGCGAGGTCGGCCCGCTTTGCCGAAGCGCCGCAGCCGGGGCGGCGCGGATCGTGGACTCGCAGCCCCGAGCCCATCGGGGCACAGACTCCCAGGAGGACCCCATGACCACTCCGTTCATCTTCATCGGCACCCACAAGATCAAGCCCGGCAAGCGGGAGGCGTTCAAGCAGTACTTCGCGCATTTCAGCTCCGACGTCGTCGAGCCGGCGGAGCCGCGAATGCACTTCTTCTACGGCTACACCGCGCCGGATTCCGACTACGTCACGATCGTGCAGGTGCATCCGGACGCCGACTCGATGACGACCCACATGAAGGTCGGCATGGAGCACTTCGCGACCGCGTACGCCGAGTACCTCGAAGCCGAAAGCAGGCTGCAGATCTACGGAAACCTCACCGAGGACCTGATCCGGGCGATCTCCGCAGCCGCACAGAGCGATGGAGACGACTCCAGCGTGACGATCCGGGAGCCGTTCGCCGGATTCGACCGGCTTCCCGCATCGTGAGCCTCCAGCGCAGCCACGATGTCTTCACTAGGACCGAGAGGCTTGGCTCACGTTCGATCCTCTGCGGATCTGGGAGCAGGTGCCCGACAGGAGGTCGCGTGGGTGCAGATGCGCAGTTACTTTGGTGGAACCGCGCCTAGTTGGATCATCATTCCCAGCCGGTCCCGAACGACCTTCCACTCGACGATCTTTTCGTTGACCTGACTGGCCGTGCCTAGCCGTCTCGAACCGCACCAGCATCAAGCACACCCTCTAGCTCATCACCAGCTCGGGCCACTGGGTCGACGGGGATGAAGTCGGCGAACGGGCTGGTGCGAAACCAGCTCTGGAACTGGTTGGTGAGCCGCGGTGGGCCGATCGGGTCGACACGGCCTTCCAGGATGGCGGCGCGATAGCCAGCCTCTTCAGGTGCAGGTCGATCAGCGTCCTGGAGTCGGTCCGGCACACGATGTCCTCGGTGTACCCACCGGGCCGTGTGCTCAACTCAGGCTGCGGCCGCCGCAAGATGAGCCAGTAGCCGGCCGCAGGTCGGTCGCGCAGCGCGAATCGGACCACCGTGGTTTGCGGTGGGATCTTGTCGACGTCGATCAGCTTCATGGTGGCCCACAGCACATTGGCAGGATCCACGTGGCGAGGCTCAATCTCGAGCGGGGTCAGCGTGGGCCCTGACGGCGCGAGCACTCGGCCCCGGGGCCCTCAACCTAAACCGTTGAACCCGCGGCATAAAGGTCGTGCCCAGGTACGCGGCGCTGACGGCCTTTACGCTCAGGCGTTGTCGGCCTAGGTAGGTAGAGACGTGCCATTGTCGGACGTCTTGGCTGTACCAATGGCTGTACGACCGGCGTGCCTCCTGTGGCAAGTCCGCGAACTCCGGCGACTGTCATCACTAGGCTGCCGTTATGAGCGAGCGGGTAGTAACTCCCGGGGCTAAGGAGCAGCTGGCCGCGATCGCGAGCCTCAGCCGAGCGCTCGATCACGAGTCGATCGACATTGGCTCTTCGGCGGGTGGGCCGTTGACTTCTTGGTCGGTCGGGTGACAAGGGAGCATGACGACATCGACGTCGCGGTATGGCGCACCGACTATGAGGCGATCGGGACGGCGCTCCAGGCCGTCGGTTGGCGCCATACGCCCGTACCCGATGAGGTCGTCGGCACCCGATACCAATGGGGCACGGCGGAAGTCGAGTTCACCTTTATGACGACCGACAGCGACGGGAGGGCCGTGATCCCGCTCCCCGATAACCCAGTCCTGTGGTCGGCCGAGCCCCTCGGTAACAAGCGGCGCGAACTGGGCGGCGTCAACAGCCGGACGATTCTGTTGGCACGCCTCAGGGCAGGCAAGTCGTCGGCGCGAGAAGGGTCGGCAGAGGGGGCCAAGGATCGCTCCGATGCCCAGGCACTCAGCGGTCTGGAGCCTTGACGACGTCGATGACCTCTTCTGTGTCAGGTGAAACATGTCGGCCTAAGGGGATTCAAATTGAATCCGGTCCTGCTCGTATACATGGCGGATGGACCGCCAGCTCGACCGGCTCGGCGTCGTGGCAGTCGGGAATGTCGGGTCAGCAAGCGGCTGCATGCTGAAACGATCGATCGCTTGGTCGCCGAGTACTCCAGGGGGATAACCGCCGCCGAGCTTGGCCGTCGCTACGGCATCGCCAAAAGTAGTGTGCTGCGGCTGGTGCGGCATGCCGGTCAGCCGGTGCGTCATTTGCGGTTAAGCACTACTGAGACTGCTCGCCTCGTTCAGCTGTATGAGGCTGGATTGCCGCAGAAGAAGATTGCCGAACGGCTTGGCAGGAGCCCGAGTGCAGTCTGGCATTGTCTGCGCCGGTTGGGGAGAGCGTGAACAACGCAAGGTTGCCTTTTTGGAGCGGCGGAGATTAAGCCAGCAGACTGGCTACTGGTGTGGGGGGAGGAATGTGTCGGTTTGCGGGGAGTGCAGTACGGCGGCGATGTGCATGCCGGCGTGGGCGATGGGTGCGCCGATCGGATTGAGGGTGACCAGGGTCGGCACGCTCCACACCACGTCTCCGGCGACAGGTCGGGCGATCTTGGGTGACCGGAAGTCGCTGTAGCCGAGGTGGTAGGCGGTCGTCATCAGCATGGAGGCAATTAGAGCGACGACTCCGATGCCGATCTTCCCAAGGGTGCGGGCACGAAGTCGGGTTCCTGCGAAAGCAGCGAACACGGCGAGGATCGGGAAGGAGGAGAGGAACAAGCCATCCACGGCCCCGTAGACCGCTCCCCGCCATAGGACGTCCCAGACGAGGCGCGCGCCGGTTGAGCCGGAGCTAGCCGGTTCGGTGCGGAGCACGATCAGCCCCATGATGACGGCGACGGCTAGCCCAAGGACAACGGCGAGCACCCAGCGGCGGCGCACCATGGCTGCAAGAGACTGCTGCGTCGAGCGGGACCAGAGAACGAAGAAACCGATCGCGACGACCGCGTAGATCGCGTAGTACAGATCGCGCGGCAAGGTCAGCAAGTCGGTGAAGACG
>DATDKX010000116.1:0-3818 GCA_036519615.1 Propionibacteriaceae bacterium | reverse complement strand
CATCTTGATCGAAGTGTGAACGATGAGGGTCTCAAGCTGGACAAGCAAACCCACACCGCACCGGTGTGGAGTGTCGGCCATCTGGGGATACAGGTTCTTGATCACGTAGCGCAGGCCGCTGACTGCTCTGCTGGCGATATTGATGGCTATGACCTCAGGGCGTACGACACCGCCGCGCCAGCGATCTTTGGACCGCATCAGGAATTTTTCGCTTCCGGGCGACTCGACAACCTGAGCAGCATGCATGCCAGTATCGTCGCCTTGATCAACGCACCCGCGAGCGATGTCATCCAGATGGTCGCGGCTTTTGATCATGAAGAGCTAGGCAGCGCCTCCCGTAGTGGGGCGTCTGGACCGCTGCTTGTGGATATTTTGACTCGGATTTCCGCTGGTCTCGGAGCCACACTCGATGAGCGGTATCGGTCGCTGGCACAGTCGTTTTGTCTATCGGCGGATACCGGGCATGCGATCCATCCGAATTATCCCGGCCGGCACGATCCGGTCAACCAGCCACTACTCAACTCCGGGCCGCTGCTCAAGATCAACGCAAACCAGCGTTATGCGACTGACGGTCGAGGTGCTGCCCTGTGGCGGCGAATCTGTCGCTCGGGTGGGATTGGTACTCAGGAGTTTGTGTCCAACAATGCGATGCCCTGCGGCTCCACCATTGGACCGCTAACGGCGACTCGGCTCGGGATAGCCACAGTCGATGTCGGCATTCCTCTGCTCTCGATGCACTCCGCTCGGGAATTGGCTGGCACCGAGGATCCGCTCGCTCTGACGCGTGCCATGGAGGTCTTCCTCGCTGAAGATTGAAACACGTCCTAGGCTTGTCGCCCGTGGCACTCACGATCGGCATCGTCGGGCTTCCGAATGCAGGCAAGTCGACGTTGTTCAACGCGCTGACCCGCAACGACGTTCTGGCCGCCAGCTATCCGTTTGCCACGATCGATCCAAATATCGGGGTCGTGGGCGTGCCAGACCCACGTCTGACAGTCCTGGCAGAGCTTTTCGATTCCGAGCGCACAGTGCCGGCGACTGTGAACTTCGTCGATATCGCGGGAATCGTTCGGGGGGCAAGCAAAGGCGAAGGTCTTGGCAACGCCTTTTTGTCCCACATCCGTGAGGCCGATGCCATTTGCGAGGTGACGCGGGTGTTCACCGATCCGGATGTCACTCACGTCGATGGCGCGGTCAACCCCACGAGCGACATCGAGACCATCGAAACAGAGTTGATCTTGGCCGATTTGCAGACGATCGAGAAGGTGCTACCTCGGCTGGAGAAAGAAGCCAGGATCAACAAGGACAAGGCCGCGGGCCTTGGGGCTGTTAAGCAGGCGCAGGAAGTGCTGGATAGCGGACGCACGATCTTCGCTGCGGGCCTCGACCGCGGACCGCTCCGTGACCTTTTCCTGCTTACCGCAAAGCCCTTTCTTTACGTTTTCAACTGCGACTCTGATGAACTGACTAACGAGGCGCTTAAGCAGCGGCTACGTGCACTTGTCGCGCCGGCCGAGGCAATCTTTCTCGACGCCAAGATCGAATCCGAATTGGTTGAGATGGAGCCTGATGAGGCGCGGCAGTTCCTTGCTGAGATGGGCATCGTCGAGCCGGGCCTGGACATCTTGGCCCGCGTCGGCTTCGACACGCTCGGTTTGCAGACGTTCCTGACAGCAGGTCCGAAGGAGTCGCGAGCCTGGACCATCCGTAAGGGTGCGACAGCTCCCGAGGCGGCGGGCGTCATCCATACAGATTTTCAGAAGGGCTTCATTAGAGCCGAGGTCGTGTCGTTTAACGATCTTGTCGCCGCCGGCTCGATACAGAATGCCCGGGCCAAAGGAAAGATGCGGCTGGAAGGCAAGGATTACGTGATGGCGGAGGGCGACGTCGTGGAGTTTCGGTTCGCACCAACCTCGGCTGGGGCTCGGTGAGCCGCATCGCCTCGGATGCAGGGCATCATGCGAATATGCGTACTAGCACTGCCATCGTGCATCAACTGATGCTATTTTTGATGCATGCGCACCACTCTCAATCTCGATGATCAGTTGATAAGGCGAGCCGCAGAGCTAACGGGCCGATCCGAGAAGGCGGCGTTGGTCCGGATGGGACTGGAAGCCTTGATCGCCCGCGAAAGCTCCCGTCGCCTTGCCAGCCTCGGTGGTACTGATCCGAAGGCGTCGTCGGCTCCACGGCATCGGCGTAGCGCGTGATCCTGGTCGACACTTCGATCTGGATCGACCATCTTCACCGGACGGAGCCGGATCTAGTCGCCGTACTTGAGGATGAGGAGGTTTGCTTACATCCAATGATCATCGCCGAGTTGGCACTCGGATCGCTACGAGATCGTTCTGCCATTCTTTCCATGCTCGCCGACCTTCCAGCTGTATCAGTCGCAACCCATGCAGAGGTGCTGCAGCTCATAGAGTCCAACGCGCTTTACGGCACCGGACTGAGCCTGGTCGATGCGCATCTCCTGGCCGCTCTTCGCCTCACTGAGGCCACCAAACTGTGGACCCGTGATCGGCGTCTCCACTCCGCCGCCAGACGATTAGGAGTTGCGGCAACTCAGCAACGCTGATGCTTCAAAGCTCAGAAGTAGTCGCGGATGTGTCGCTGGCGACCGCCGAGCATGGCGTCCCAGTCAAGATCTTGGTTCAGATCTCCGCCGGCCAGGTGCCCAGCCAACCGAAGGTTGGCGCAGGATTGGGCACCCGTGTACAGCAGCGCCAACCCTTGTGGGCTGAAGGTCCGATCCGCATGATCAGCATCTGAGCAGGCGGCTCGTCCTTCCTTTACCGTGAGCTCGTAAGCACGGTTGTTCTCGGTCAGAAAGTGGCCGTCGACCTGAAAGCGCAAGGTTGTCGTCATGCTGGGCGGATACCGTCGCATGGCAAGCGATTCAGCCACGTCCAAGATCGACAGCATATACGGGAACGACTCGATCACCTTCCACTCAGCACTCGGCAGAAACAGCCGAGCAAGATCATCTCCGGACGTGTCGATCTTGACCGATGGTGTCACGCTGGCGAAACTGCCGATCATCGAGAGCAGTGCACGGTAGGCGTCAGCGCTCCGAGCCAGGAGATTTGAGACCTTGATGCTCGCGCCTATCCCGACGCCCTCACCTCGGCGCCATGAAACAAATCCGCAGACGCTGCCATCCCTATCCAGCGCTACGGTGACGCCTGTGTTGCTGGCGATAAAGTCTTCTGCCGTCGCCGAGAATGAAACGCCTTGCCGGCTTAGCGGACCGTTCTGCTCGATCGCCCACGCGTCATACAGTGCACGGATCGCATCGAAGTCCGCTGCCGCCGCCCGACGGGTCCGGATCGTCGGTGGACGGGGGACTGCAGCCAGGATCGAGGTGGGGACCTCGACCCTGACGTACTCCGCGATCGGCTCGTAGCCGAACCTGCGGTAGATCCCCGGCGCCGATGGAAAGAGAGCGGAGATCAGCGCGCCACGCTGCTTGGCGCTGCGGAGCAATGTGTCAAAGAGCGGGGTGAGAATGCCTTGACCACGGTGTTCGGCCGCAACGGTGACTCCGGCTACGCCGCACATAGATACCGGGACGCCGCCGAAGTATGCGTCGAATTCACGATCGACCAGCTGGGCCACGAGCAGGTCATCCTCAAAGGCCCCAAACCAGATCATCCCCGGTTGATCGATGGTTGCCCGACTCGTTGGCGGGCTGCTGGGAAACCCGAATGCTTCCATGCCAAGTTGCCGCGCGGCCTCAGCGTCATCGGGCCCGAGCCTGCGTACCGACAGCGTCATTTAGATCTTGGTCCAAGCCTCCGTCAGTACGTATCGCAGGA
>DATDKX010000115.1:0-3354 GCA_036519615.1 Propionibacteriaceae bacterium | reverse complement strand
AGCCCAGACGAGCCGCCGCCGGGAGGCACCCACTACTCAGAGCCTCGGGCATGCCGGGCAGCAAAAGGTCGAGCCTTCCCGACGGCAGTGCGGACCCCGACGACGTCGAGGCACCAGCCATCCTCACCTGAGATGCAAGAGGTGTATTCCACATCGAATTCTGGGAATCGGTCGGGGTACATCGGACGGGAGATGCCGGCGGTCTGAACCCCAGACACGGTTCTTATCCGGAGGCGAGTGATAGCTAGGCCAAGGAGATGGATCGCGATTTTGGCATGCCGGAGGATCTGCACCATCCGATGGTGATGGCGGGCGTCGAGGCGGGCCTGCACGTGTTGTGCGAGAAGCCGATGGCGTTCATGGCTGATCGGTCGGGGGGAAATGCTGGCGGCCGAGCGGGCGCGGGTGAAGCACATGGTGCAGTTCACCAATCGCGGGCTGCCGCATTACCGCTGGATCAAGCATCTGCTCGAGAACGGCTACATCGGTATGCCGTACCACGCCTACTTCACGCGGCCGACGGGTTGGTATCCGGCACAGCAGCAGAATTCGTACTTCTGGTGGGCTGACGCTCGTCGAGCGAAGGGGGCTGTGAACGAGCTAGGTGCACACATGATCGCGCGCGCACGGGTTGCTGCACGTCGGCTCGCCGAACATCGCCGGAGCCGGACTGCGACACACTGGACAGACAGTGGTAATGAGCGGCAGCAATGGAACGCTCGAAGGCCGCTGGGACGGCTCGACTCCGCCGGTCTCAAAGATCGTCGGCATCCGCCGCGGACAGTCCGCCGCCGAGGAACTCGCGGTTCCTGACAGCTACTTCGCCGGGGCCGACCGGGCCGACCGTTCAGCATCTTTGAGAAGCAGGCAGTCGGACCCCGGTTGTTCGTCGACGCCATCCTCGAGGACCGCCCTCTTCGTCCGGATTTCGGTGACGGTCACGCCGTCCAGTGTGTCGTCGAGGCGGCCCTCAGACCGAGCGAACCTCCATGGGTTTCGCCCCAGGGGCAGAACTCAGCGTGCTTCGAAGACGTAGTTGAACGGGGTCTCGGTCGCCACTCGCACCTCCGTGAAGCCGGCCTCGAGCAGGACCCGGTGTAATCGCGGTGGGTCCGGCCTGCGCGCCCAGCGCGTGCCCTCCGCCACAGGGCGAGCGAGCCTGCGCCATACGCGTGCTGCTGGCACTACGGTCGTACCCGTGGAGAGATTCGAGATCAACGTCGACGAGGCCGTCCTCGCTGACCTACGTGACCGCATCCGCTCCAGCCGGCTGCCCGGTCCGGCGCCCGGCGAGCCGTGGTCCCAGGGCACCGACGACGCTTACCTGCGTGACTTCCTCGGCGTGTGGGCAGACGGGTACGACTGGCGCACCAGCGAGGGCGAACTCAACCGATTTGCACAGTTCCGCACCAGGCTCGACGGCGTACAGATCCACTTCGTCCACGCCCGCGCCGCCTCCGGCGGCGGCGTTCCGCTCATCTTGACCAACGGCTGGCCGAGTACGTTCGCCGAGCTGCTACCGCTCGTGCCGCTGCTCACAGATCCGGCGGCGCACAGCATCGAGGGGCCGGCGTTCGACCTGGTGATCCCCTCGTTGCCCGGCTATGGCTTCTCGGAACGCCCGGCCCGCACCGGCGTCACGTACCGCGACACCGCTCGTCGATGGCACCGCCTGATGCGCGAGTTGGGGTACGACCGCTACGCCGCAGGCGGCAGCGACTTCGGCGCGGGCGTCGCCACGTACATGGCGCTTGAGGACCCGTCCCCGCTGATCGGCCTACACCTCAGCACACCCGAGGTAGCGCCCTACACCGGTCCGGACTCCCGTCCCCTCAGCGAGGCGGAGCGCCTTTACCGCGAGAGTCTTGCCGCATGGATTGCTACCGAACACGGCTACCAAGCGATCCAGTCGACCAAGCCCCAGACGTTGGGCTACGGCCTCACTGACTCTCCCGCCGGCCTGGCCGCGTGGATCCTCGAGAAGTGGCGCTCCTGGTCCGACGACTTCGGCAGCATCGATCGCGACCTGTTGCTCACCACGGTCACCCTGTACTGGGTGACAGGCACCATCACGTCCTCGATGCGCGACTACTACGACAACCGGTGGTTCCGCACGCCGCTAAACCATGACGACTTCGTGGCCGTCCCAACTGGGTTCGCCAAGTTCAGCCACCAGCTGGCCGACGAAGGCGACATTCCGCGGGGCTGGCTCGAGCGCCTCTACGACATCCAGCGCTGGACGCCCATGCCGCGGGGCGGCCACTTCGCGGCAGCCGAGGCGCCCGAGCTGTTGGCCGCCGACATAGCCGGGTTCTTCGGTGCGCTCTGATACGCGTGCCGCAAGCCGGGGACCGCTCATCGGGACAGTACGAAGTAGGTCCCGCGGTTTGCTGTTGGGCGCTGATTCAGCGCGGTCGCGGCGACAGGCCAGGATGTATGCGTGGTCACGGTCGACGACGTCCGAGCGGTGCTCGCGCGGTTGCCGCGCAGCAGCGAGGTGCTGGTGCGCGATCGTGTGAAGTTCCGTGTCGGTCAGATCGTGTACGTCGCGTTCAGCCAGGACGAGACCGAGATCGGGTTCGCCTTCCCGAAGGAGGAACGCGCCGCACTGGTGGCGGCGCGGCCCGACGTGTTCTTCCTCCCGCGCGAGTCGGAGCTGCGCTTCCACTGGATTGAGGCGTGGCTCGATGCGCTCGACGCGGACGAGATGCGCGAGTTGGTGCTAGACGCGTGGCGGATGGTCGTGCCGCGGCGGGTCGCCCAAGAGGTGCTCGGCCCGCCAGCCGCGGGCCACGAGCCGGGTCGCACCGGGTAGCAATCACGCACTAGGTCCCGTCGGACCGTCCCGCAAGTGGAACCGCCTGCGGGACACGTCGCATAGAGAAGTTGGCGACGAAGGGCGCAATCGGACAGGGTGAACCATGAGCAGTCTGGCTGTACTTCGCGGGGTTGATGCAGTCACGGTTCCAGTTCCTGATCTTGACCAGGGGCTTCAGTTCTATCGAGACCAGTTGGGCCATGAGCTCGTGTGGCGCAACGATGCTGTGGGCCAAGTGGGACTGCGCTTGCCCGAAAGCCAGGCAGAGCTAGTCCTCAGCACCAACCTCGAATACGCGGTGAACTGGCTGGTGACGTCGGTGCCGGAGGCCGTTGAGACCATCGTCGAGGCAGGCGGAAAGGTGATCCTCAAGCCGACTCAGATCCCGGTTGGACGACTCGCCGTCGTCAATGATCCCTTTGGCAACGCGCTCGTCTTGCTCGATCTGTCTGCGGGACGTTATGTGACTGATGTAGATGGCCGTGTCCTTGGCGTTCAGCCGCGCGCCGCTGACCGGCCCTAACAGGTGCGATAGC